>CAZZIC010000076.1:0-19351 GCA_964653985.1 uncultured archaeon
TTTACAATTATTTATAGTTAATTGTTAATTCTGTGATTTAAGATGTCAAAATTACGAGTTGGATTCATTGGAACGGGTGTTATTTTTGATCTCAATATTTTGGGATATTTGCGCAGAGAAGACATTGAAATAACTTCATTGTGTAATAGAACGGTTAGTAAAGCAGAAAAAAAGAAAGCGAAATTTGATTTAAAATCAGAAATACCTATCTATTCCGATTATAATAAAATGTTAGAGAATGAAGAATTAGACATCGTTGAGATCTTATTACCTCATCATCTGCATGCAGAAGCTACAATGAAGACTGCAAAAAGTGGAGTAAAAGCAATTTCCTGCCAAAAACCTATAGCTAATTCTTTAAAGGAAGCCGACCAGATGATTAAAACTTGTAAAGATACCAATACTATATTATCTATTTATGAAAATTTTATATTTGCCCCTCATATTCAAAAGGCAAAAAAATTAATTGAAAATGACTATATTGGAGATCTAACCTCGATTCGAATCAAAGTTGCCATGGGAGAAAAGGGGGGCTGGGAAATTCCCTCTGGTGCCAAGGAATGGAGAGAGGAACCTAAAAAGGTTGGTGGAAATCCAGATAAAGGATCTCTTGTATTATTTGATAATGGGTGGCATGCATTCAGTCTTGCTTGGTGGTTTTTTGAGGAGAAAATTGAAAAGGTGTTTGCTTGGACGGGAAATTATAAGGGACTTGATGCCCCCGCTTATGTTATGTTCAAATATAAAAATGGGAAAGAGCATGTAGTTCCGTCCTATGGAAATATGGAATTTTCTCTAATGCCGGAAATGAAAATCCCATCAGATTACTATCCAACAGATGAGTTTATTGAAATCATAGGTACTCGTGGTATGATGAAGATAAATCAAGGGACATCTATTGGAAACGCCATGACACAATCAAAAGAATTCTCTCCCATAGTAGTTGTAAGAGATGGCAAAGTAGAGGGATATAGTGATTTTAAGTTGGAAAATGACTGGAAAAATAGTTTCATAAATGCTACAAATTATTTTATAGATGTAGTAAAAAATAAAGGAATACCCATACTTTCTGGAGAATTAGCGAGATATATTCTCAAATTTAATTTAGCCGCAATCAAATCCGCAGATCTGGGAGAAGAAATACATTTAGATGCTATGAATGTTAAATAAGTTTAAGTGGATTATCAAAAGAAGTTTATTGATCATTTTCATATTTAAATTGAGTATGTTCTAAACCTTGTTTTTTCCCTTGCTTAAGATCTTTTTTAACTTTCCGACCATATTTTACCATTCTGTAAATACTGCTAATTTTACTGAAAAAAGGTTCTACTACACAAGTTCCTTCAGCTTCTCCCTTAGCAGAGATTTCGCTCCATTTTACTTTACGATTCTCTTGATTTGAAATATATGGCATTTTCGCAAATAAAGAAAGGTTTTTTCCTTGATAACCATCATAAAGCGGTTTTTTGTCATTTTTTACCGCATCAATGAAATGTTCTGTTGAGTTTATAAAAGAATATCTCCAATCTAAAGGTAAATCTTCTCCGTAAGTTTTCACTTTTCCATCAACATACACAGATATGGGGGGATATTGAGACGCTTCTGACAAAAAATTCCCTCCAGAAGTACATTGGTTTATCCACATCATCCCTTTTGTGCCAGAAATCTCTATAAACTCTTCACAAGCATAGTAGTTGCTAGGAAAATACATATTTGGTGCTAAACTAAATTCCATACTCCCAAATTTGGGTGGCTCTCCATTTTTCTTAGAAGGGTATTTCCATAAGATATTACTAGGTCCGTCCATGGTGCCCGAGAAAAAGTCAATCCAAGAATAAAGTTCTTCAATTCTCTCCTGAGACATTAACCAAAGAGATAGTGACAGCTTGTGAATGCCATCATCGTAGACTAATGGACCTCCACCGCACTTATCCACCTGAACTCTCCATAGATAAGATTTGAGTAGACTATAGGGCATATGAGGACCTCCCGTGAGTACAGTATTGATCCGAAAGTTTAATCTCTCCCCGATAATCCCACTATCCAATAATTCTTTCGCTTTCTGGATGTGAGGTGCGAAAATGAAATTTTCGAATACTTTTAACTTAACACTATTCTTTTCACAAACTTTAATCATACGATTACAGTCTGTTATGGTATGTGCCATTGGCTTTTGTACTGAAATTGCTTTTACCCCAGATCTCGCTGCATCAGCGGTCATTTGGGCATGATGATGATGAGGAGTAAGGATTTCTACTATATCTAAATCTTCTTTTTGGAGCATTCTTCTGTAGTCGGTATATATCTTAGCGGTCCGCAAACCCCATCTTTCTAACTTTTCCTTGGCATTTTTCTCATCGACATCAGCAACTGCGATAACTTCTGCATCCTTAGAATAAATATACCCTAATACATTCAAGTTGGCTATTACGCCCGTTCCTATAAGTCCTACTCTCAGCATTCTCTTTAAAATTTAGTAATATTACCTAATTTTCTAAAACTTTTATCATTAAAAATTTTTTCCCGAAAATAATTTAGAATGGGAAATCATGATAATAGTTTTAATATTTCTCTCTATTTAATACACATAGGAAAATTTGAACTATAACAATTAATTTTACAATTTAAGAATGAAAGAAGTCGCTATTTCCATTCATGCCACTGATGATTTTTCTTTGGAAAGTCTTGAAGGGATAAAAGATTATGATTATTTTCACATTGATGTCATGGATGGTAAATTTGTAAAAAGTAAGAAGAAAAATCTTGATATATTTAATAAACTAAAAAATTATACTGATGATCCACCCATCATCGGTCATTTTATGGTAGTTGATCCCCTCCACTATTTTAAACAGATTATAGATTTTATTGATATTTTTACTTTTCATATTGAAGCTAACGATCAAACTCTTATTACCATTAAACAAATAAAGGAATTTAATAAAAGAGTAGGAATAGCAATTAACCCTGAAACTGAAGTGAATAAAATTATTCCATATATTGACTTAATAGACCTCGTGTTAATTATGGGTGTCCACCCTGGATATTCGGGACAAACGTTCATACCGGAAACGACCCATAAAGTGGAGGAATTACTCCCATATAAAGAAGACTTCAATTTTAAAATTGAGGTCGATGGAGGGATAAATTTAATGAATGCTAAAAAATTAAAATGTGATATTATCTCAAGCGCAAGCACAATCTTTAATGCAGAAAATCCTAACTATGTAATCAATCAATTAAAAGAGAGACTCTAAATCCTTTAATCAATTATTTCTGATATTTTTATTAAAGATTATATCTATTTTCCATAAAAGAAACCTAAATCTTTCATCTATATTCATTTTTTAAGCTTTAAAACGCAGCTATTATTCAATTTTTTCATTTTTAAAATTTCTGACGGAATTTATATAACCAAATTCAAAATAAGTTTAATTATTTGAAAATAAGAGTGATGCATATTAATGAAAGTTAATAAAAAGCAACAATATTTTACCGTTCTTGTAACTATAACCTTTATTACATTTCTAATATGGATGATTATTTTTTATTTAAATTGGTCCATTTTGACTACAGCATTCAATGTATTTCCTTATATGGAAGGTCTCCTCTGGTTTGTGATCTTTCGTACGATCTTCGCAGCCATGTTTAGTTTCTACTTTTTTTACAAATGGTTCACTCAAGAGGTTATCTATCCATCGGATGCTCATTTTCTTTTTGGACTATATTTTTTCCTTATGACCTTTGGCAAAATTAATGATTTATTTATCTATTTGGGTCGACCTTCTGAGTTATCCTCAGATATTTTATTCATGTTTTTCCGTATAAGGTTCTTTTTAATGGTAGTAAATTCATTTCCGCTTTTATACATAGGACTAGAAGCCCTATTTATGATTTTAGGGATATATATTACAAATTTTAATAGAAATAAATTTAACATTCTAAGAATCTCAATTATCTCTAGTATTGCTATATTTATTTTTATACTTTTAATAATAGCCCCTGGGATTGACTTTATATTAAACGCCCCGATTCTACCTATCATAGCCGGATTGACTATGTTGGGAATCGTTGTTATGTTTATTTATATGTATAAAAAACAAAGATTATCACAAGTTCATGGATTAATAATCGGGATAGGTTTTTTATTCTTTATTATTTCTTCAATTTTTGTACAGATTCTCAATAGAACTGAAAACCCAGGTTATATTTTGTTAGCGGAAATTGTAAATACAATTGTTTATAGCGTAGTACTAATAGGATTTCTAAAGAAACCTAACTTTTCGACAGAGGAGATTAAATAAGAAAAGGAAATCAAGACGAGAAAATACATAAAAATAATCTAATATATTTAGGATTAAATTTCGATTTTTTTTTAAATATAACTATAATCTAATAGTAATAAAAGTGAAAATGACGCATTTTGAGATATTATAATAATTTAGATCAAGGAGAACGTATTTTTTGTAAAAAATGTATTATTCCAGAGGGTTTCATTGGAATTGAACTAAATTCTCAAGGAGAATGCAATTTCTGTTATGATCAAAGCTATAAAAACAACAATTATTCCAAACTTATCATCCCAAAAAAGTTAAAACAGGAAAAAGTGAAGGACTGGGAAAACATCATAAAAGAGGTAAGAGATCATCAAGAAGAGGGAAAATATGATTGTCTATTGGGATATTCGGGTGGGAAAGACTCTACTGCTTTGTTGGACATGCTGATAAATAAATATCGATTAAAACCATTTGTAATTACTATAGAGACTGGACTAATGACTGATGTTGCTAAAAATAACATTAAAAAAACTTTAGAGAAACTAGATTATTCAAATAATCATATTTTCATTAATTATGCTATCCCTACTTTTCTTAATCTCTATAAGTTTCTATTTACACAACATGATTCTAAGGAAGAATTGTTGACGAAAAGGATTTGTGATAGGTGTAGTGACCTCATGCATTCTATAATAGTGAAAGAGGCTTTAAAGCGAGATCTCAACATTTGTATCTTGGGTTACTCTCCTGATCAGATTAGACGATATTTTTATGAAATTTCCAAAAAAGAGATAAGAAAAAAATGGATGCCCGAATTTTTAGAACATGTTTTCCTTGATGATAAGGACCGGGATTGTTATGTATCTGAAGAGGATTTCCAGGGTAAAAAAATCCCTAGAATTATTCTTCCTTTCCATGTCTTACCATATGATGAAGAGAAAATTATCAGAGAAGTGGTTGATAAAGAATTGATAGAGAAAGGGAAAACAAATCCCGTATTAACTAACTGTCATACAGTAAAAACTGCAATAGTGTTTGATTATAAAAATTATGGCTGGATTAGTTATTCCTTACAATACGCTGAATTAATCCGACAGATTGAAGATTCAAATGAGCGAAAAAAAGCCCGTAAAAAGTGGTTAAAACTTTGCAAGATTATTGAAAAGCAGATACAATCGGGAACATTCAATAAACAAGGAATCGAATATTTTATTAAAAAAACTAATATTAGTCACGATAAAATTTTTCCCCGTTAATTTTCTCTTAAAATGAGTTTTAATGATATAAATATCAGATCTAAAAAAGAGATCAATTAATATTAATTTTGAATAATTTCATGTTTTCCAGAAAGGCATTTAAAAGATAAAGAAATTAGAAAGTATGATCTCTTAATTTTTTATCTCTAGTAGATTATTTAATAGTTTATTGCTGATAACATTAATAAAAGGGTGGGAATAGCAATACCCTGAGCCTGAAGTAAATAAAACTATTCCATATATTGACTTAATAGATCTCTATTATTTGTGTTGTCCACCCAGATATTCGAGACAAACGTTCATACTGGATTGTTATTATCTAATCCAAATCTAATTTAAATAATTTTATAAAAACAGTGAATAGAAAAATTCGAATAATTAACAGATTTAGTCTGTCTTTTACGAATTTATTATCTATTTAAATTAAAAACCAAATAGTTCTATGGAGAGGTATTTTTTGAAATGGAAATATAACGGAATTATGTTATTTATCGATTTAAATCAATATTTTTTTAACATCCATAGAATTATTAAATACTAAAAACTTGAAGTCTTTTTAGTATAAGGAGTGTGAGTTTAAAAAAATGAATGCGTTAGTTTCATATTACACAAGAACGGGAAATACTAAGAAAGTAGCAAAATTAATAGCAGAGGAATTGAATGCTGATATCGAAGAGATCATTGATAAGAATAACCGATCTGGGATAATAGGATGGTTAAAGTCTGGTTATCACGCAACAAGGGAAAAAACTACAGAGATCGAGGAAATAGAAAAACATCCTTCGAAATATGATCTAATAATACTAGGAACACCCAATTGGAATAAAAGAATGTCCCCCGCAATTCGAACATATATAATGAACTATAAAGAAGAATTTAAAGATATTGCAGTATTTTGCTCTGCGGGAGGAAGAGGAGTAGAACATGTTTTAGAAACGATGAGTCAACTATGTGAAAAGGAACCTATAGCAAAGCGGGGTTTTCTCGAAAAAGATGCTAAAGAGAAACGCCTAAATTCGAAAGTAAAAGAATTTATAAGCAAAATTAAAGTTGGCATGTCTTGAAAAATAGTGAATGTTTGATAAGAATGATTAAGAGTAATATAATAATAATCTTATTCTCTGTTAATATTTAAAAATTAAAATAATCTTAAAAGATAATATTGACGATACTTAAAAAATATAAGATTAATAACTTCATTACTCTTAAACTGGAAAGGTATTTAGAAGAAGATAAATTTAGAGAAAAAACGGTAATTTATGTAGATAAGAAAGAATTTGTTAAATGTAAGTGTATTCTTTTCGTAGATCCACAAAATTATGAAAAGCAGTGGGATATAGACTCTATTGATAAAGCCCAAGAAACCTTAAATAGGTCCTTAGAAAGCAAACTGAAAGCAAAAGATCTCAAAATAACTTCGGAACAAGAGTTTTGGGCGCATTGTTCCAATCTACAAGCGTGGGCAGAGCACAATTATGATACCAGATTACTTCATTCAAACTTAGCGTTTCCTTTATTAAAAAGTTTAGTAGAGGTTGGCGATGCTAAAGCGTTACAAGTTTTTAAAGAAGAAATTGCTAAAAGATATCTAAATGGCTCCAAAACGGTCAGGCGATATCTTTCTAATCAAAATTATCTAAAGTTATTATCAGAAGAGGAAGTTTTTTCTTTATTTGAAAATCCCGGCGAGGTTGAAGTAATTAAGGATATTGAGCGAATTACTGGAGATAAACCATCTCTCGAAGCAGAAATAGACACATTTGGAAGTGTAAACGAATATACCTTAGAAAATGGGGTTGTTTCAGGATTGCGTTTAAGCAAATTTCGAGATTCTAAACCACCCGAATGCATAAAAGGATTAAAAAATCTGAGAAAATTAAGTTTTAAAACCGATAATTATTCAAAAAAAAAGCTTCGGGGAATTCCGGAATGGATTGGAAACTTTGCAAAATTAAAGAGGTTAAATTTACTTAGTGATGAGATTGAAAAGTTGCCAAGAACAATCGGACAACTAAAAAATCTGAAGGAACTGTGGATTAGATCCGAAAAGCTAGAAGTGCTTCCTGAAGATTTTGGAAAGTTAAAATCTTTAAAAAGCTTAACAATAGATGCGGGATTGAAATATCTTCCTAATTCTTTCGGAAACTTGGAGAGACTAGAAACTCTCCGTCTAAGAACTCAATCTTTAGAAAATATTCCAGAAAGCTTTGGAAACCTTAAAAACTTGAAACACCTTGACTTTTACACGAATAAACTAAAAGGGCTTCCAAATACCTTCGGGAATTTATCCTCACTAAAGATATTAATTATGGGCACAAATTTGAAAAGCCTTCCAAAATCATTTACTAATTTACCTAAATTAGAAACTCTGGGAATTTACAATTTTTTGGAGGAATTACCGAAATCATTTGGGAATCTTCAATCACTTAGAAAGCTGACAATTAATAAGACCGAATTAAAAGATCTTCCCAATTCTTTGGGAAACCTCATAAATCTCAAAAACCTTGAGCTCACCGATAATAAATTAAGAACTATACCTGATTCAACAAAAGGCTTAAGATCATTAGAAAGGATGGATTTGTCGCGAAATAAATTGATATCTTTACCAGAAACTATAGGGAAATTAAATAACTTAAAGGATTTTTATCTTCAAGAAAATCAGTTAACACAATTACCCGATACTCTTGGAAATCTTAATTCGTTAGAAATACTAAATCTTTCAGATAACAAATTAAATTATCTTACTAATGCTATAAACAAATTACAAAATTTGAGAGAACTTCGAATTAGGAATAACAACTTAAAGAGCCTTCCTAATAAAGTTGAGAGTCTCATTTCCTTAAGAACGTTAAATGTTGAAAATAACCAATTAGAACATATTCCACTTATTTATGTCAAACATAAAACACTGAAACATCTTTATATTAAAGGAAATGAAATAAGTAAGGATAAAAAAAAAATTAAAGAGCTTTATAAAGAGAAAAAGAGTTGGCTGTATATTGATGCTGATTTTCGTTTCGAATCTTGGGAAGTTTGAATTTATTCTCTCAAATCTTCTATGATATTATTTATTTCTTTTCCTTTATTGGGGAATAATGAAGTTCCGAAATGATCTCTAAAAAATGTTCCAAATAAAATTCGAATATGTTCGAATATTGGACGATCTGGATCTTCGCCGTCTCTCGGTGGTTGAAACGCTTTCCAATATCTCATATCTTTTAATGCAAAATATCTTTCTTTGTCTTCAAATTCGCTCATATATGCTTCATATTCTTCCCAAGGGAATTTTGGGGCTCCCTCTTTCCAAGGGAAGTTATCGATATCTACTGGTAAATCTACTTTCGTAATAGATTTTATATAGTTGGGGCTAAAGATACGACAGAGGTCTCCATAAATGTTATCAAAAACCTTTAGCTTGAATAATTTAATTAAAAGGTCTTGACGATCACTGGATCTACTGTCAGAAAATATCTGTAATTCTTGCTGGCGTATGAAGAATGAACCTTTAAACCCCTCATAATCATACCCTACTATGTTTTCAATTTTGTCCTCTTTTTCGGGAATTGTTAACCCTTGATACTTCTTTTCCCCATCAATTCGAATTGTTAATTTTGGAGAATTATGGTTTCTACGAACATTTAATATTTTATTTCCTATATCAAACTCAACATCCACATAACCATTCTCATATAAAATTTCATCAATCTTCAGAATATCTGTCCTACTGCTACGCTTAAATAAAGCTAATGTAATAGCATCTAATATCGAAGATTTCCCAGATCCCGTTGGACCTTGAATTACATAGGCTCCATCTTCAAATTCTACCTTATTAGGACCTTTCCCGTATTTATTAAAATATTGCATGTCCACTGATTTAATGGAAAGAGCCCCTTTATCGACAACATCTTCCAAATGCATCTCTTGATTTAAAAGTTCGGTCCCATTATTCCTCAGTTCCTCATAATATTGATGATCCTCATATTGTTTAACCATATAATCTTCAAAGAGACTCAATGGATCTAAGCTTAATTCTCTTAATTTTGCCCCTTCTTCTTCATGAATCACTTTATATTTTATCTCATAGTGAAAAGCGTTCTCAAAGCGATCTTCAATTAAATCCTTATTTAATCGCGCTTCAGATCCTTGGGGATAATGAACGATCAACTCACAAATCCCCTCTTCTATCTCTTCTTCAGCGGGAAGCTTACTTAATACATATTCAGTAAAGTCTTTTGTATCATTGGGAATCTCTATTTCTTTTTTCCATAACGGACGACAATAAATTTCTTTAAAAGATAGCTTATCCTTCCCTGTATCATAGACGCAATAATATTTATCAGAATCCCTTTCTCCCATATCTAATCGATCAATGGATTCGGGAATGACAATATTATCATCTCCCCACATGGTTTGCTTTAAATGAACGTGTCCAAAAATTACCCAATCAAATTTGTCTTTTTGAATCATATCCTTGTTAAATTTAAATTCTCCATAAATATGGGAAGGGTTTTTAATTTCTCGGATTTTCGCACCTTCAAGATAATAATGACCTAAAAGAAATTTCTTATCGCAATCTTTGAGCTTAGTTTCGACCATTTGTGAGATATATGTTTTTATGATTTTTTGAGCGATAATGTAGTTATGTTCCTCGGATGGTAAATATCTTCTCGAGATGTTTTGTAAGGTCTTTAGGGTATCGAGACACGAGAGTGAAATTCATTCAAAAAGACATTGACCTTCACGCCCCCAGAAAAACGCTTTTTAGCCCTCCGAAGCAGAAATTTCTCATTCTTACTTTATTACTTTTAATATTCTTACCATTCGGAGAAAACTTTTCTTATAGTAAAATAAAAAACCTATATAATATAATTGTAGATTACAGTATAAAATTATAAAAAAATTTCTTTATTATGCTTTTTCAATATTTTCCGTTTGAGTTTCTAATTGACATTGCTTTGATGTTCGCTGCATTTGTTTACGTGGCGTTTGTAATTGTTATTCCGATGTTCTTAAAGAAAAAGGATATACTCACAAAATTTCAAGCTCGTAAAACTGTACATTTATTTGCTGGTTTAGCTGTTTTGGTAACCCCGTTTTTTACATGGCCGATTTATGCAATAGTAATTGCTGGAACCTTAACCTTTCTTACTTTGAAATCTTCCAAAAAGTCGAAAGTGAAACAACTTCGTGAACTTTATGAGTCGATTGGTGAAGATGAGGAGGAGAAAGTTGGATTTCTCCAAGGTCCTTTTCATTACTGTCTAAGTATTACAACTTTAATTGCTTTTTTCGTATTCTTTGTTCCTGCTAAGTTATATTTTCCCATTGCGGGAATTTTGTTGATGATTATATCAGATACTCTCGCATCCCTTATTGGAAAGAAATGGGGTAGACTAAGTTTGCAACTTCCTTGGACAGGACCAAGAACAGTAGAAGGGTCTCTAACATTTTTTATTTCGGCATTTTTGTTATGTTTGTTTTCTTTTTGGTTTTTCGGATTTAATGGTATTGATTCTCAAGTCACACTTACCATCCAAGAAGTATTCCTCTTTTCTTTACTTACTAGTGGAATAGCCACAGGAATTGAATTAGTAAGCCCATCGACTTGGGATGATTTAACAGTTCCAATTGCAAGTACCTTCCTAATATTTATTCTAACATTGTTTTAAAACAATATATTATTTGTAAAAAAGGGTAAAGGTAAAAAATAAAAGATTTAAAATGAATGGATCTAAAAATTTTGATGTTATTATTGTTGGAGCGGGTACGGGAGGCACAACGGCAGCTCGATTCTGCGCTAAAGAAGGCCTACATGTTTGTTTAATAGATACAAAGGAAAGAAGTAAAATTGGAGATAAAATATGCGGGGATGCGGTTGGAAATGAGATTTTTGATTTTTTAGGAATCCCTCATCCCAAGGGAGAGGAATTATCTTGCCATATAACTGGAGCAAAGCTTTATCCTCCCAACAAGAATAAAAGTCTAACTCTAATAGATCCTAAGCAAGCAGGCTATGTTGTTCACAGGCTCGAATTTGGACAACGCTTATTAGACGAAGCATTAGATGCTGGTGTGAATGAATTTAGGGATCAAACCATAGCAACCGATTTGTTGTATGAAAATGGGTCTGTAAAAGGGGTTAAAACCAAAGGAAAAGATGGACAAATAGAGGAGTTAAAAAGCTCTCTGGTCATCGATGCTAGCGGACTTCATTCTCCCTTAAGAAAGAAAATAAAAAGTGATGTAATAGAACGGGAAATATCGAAACAAGATGAAATTCTCTGTTTCCGAGAAATTATTGAATTTCCGAAAAGAGATCAAGAGGTTATTGATGAAGAATATATTACAATAATTTTGGATCCTTCAAAAGCACCAGGAGGATATATTTGGTATTTTCCTAAGAATGATCATTCCGTGAATTTGGGTTTAGGAACATTCATGCATTTTGGAGGGAAGGTTAAAGAATATTATAAAAAATATGTATTTGATGAGTTTATTCATACTTCAAACTATGAAGTAATTTCTTCTGGTGGAGGAGTATGCCCAGTAAGGAGACCTATGTGGTCTTGTACGGATGATGGAATAATATTCATCGGAGATGCCGCATTTCAAGTAAATCCTCTTCATGGGGGAGGTATCGATTCATCTATGAGAGCTGGTTATTATGCTGCCTTAACAGCTAGTGAAGCCCTTGAAAAAGGAGATACATCTTTAAAATCATTATGGAGTTATAATCATAAGGTAATGACTAATTTTGGAGCAGAATTTGCTGCCTTAGATTTACTAAGAAGAGTTCTTCAAGTCTTAAAACCAGAAGAATTAAATTTCGGTTTGGAAAAAGAATTATTGAGTAATGCGGAAATCTTGCAAATCGCCGCTACGGGAGGCGTTAACCTTTCTTTGATGGATTTTGCTTCTAAAGCATTTAAAGGCTTATCTAAACCAGATCTAATGCTTGATTTGAATTATCTGAGAATTCGAATGAACGAAGTTGCTGATTTATATAACAATTTTCCAAAGAATATATCACAATTTGAGCTTTGGAAGCTAAAAGTGAAGGAAATTTATAATAAAATAAATAGAATGGTTGTAGAACCAAGAAAACCTAATTAACGTGATTTTATGGGATTATTATTTAATGAATCTATGAAAAGAGAGACATATGAATATCTTATAGACCAGATAAATGAAGATGGAGCGCTACATTTTTCCTTAATAGACCCTGATCCGATAAGACAGCGTCCAAGGAAAGCAGCAAAGATGGCATTATATGCCCAAGATGCTGGGAGTGATGCAATATTGGTTGGTGGTTCTACTGTGTTTGATCAAAAATATGTTGATGAAACGATTAAAGCTATTAAAAAAAAGGTCGACATTCCAGTTATTATTTTCCCTGGAGGTATCGCGAACGTTTCATCTGAAGCGGATGCCATATTCTTTATGAGTTTGCTAAATTCAGAGGATCCCTACTTTATCATAGGACAGCAAGCTCTAGCAAGTTATACTATCAAACTTGCGAATATAGAGCATATTTCGATGGCTTATCTTATCATTGAACCAGGAGCAAGTGCGGGATGGATTGGTAAAGCTAGACTGCTTCCCCGAAATAAACCCAAACTAACCGCTGCATATTCGCTCGCTGCCGAAATGTACGGATTTAAATTGATATATTTAGAAGCAGGGTCTGGAGGTAACGCAATTCCGCCCGAGCATATACAATTGTGCTCCCAAATTCTGAACATCCCTGTGATAGCTGGTGGAGGAGTTAAAAATAAGGAAGATGCCAGAAAATTTGTTAAAGCTGGTGCTGATATAATTGTAATGGGTTCATTCATCGAAGATAATGTTTTACATGATAATGGCAATTCACTAAAAACCATTATCGATGAGATAAAAAAGACTGGAAAGGACATGGATAAAAATTTTCAGAAAAAATAAATAGAATTCTCAAAATTGTTGATCTCTCATGAAATTTAAAGATGCGCTTGAAATTATGCGTCCTGTTAATGATTTAATGGGAGGATTGACAGTAATAATTGGAATTCTGAACACGAGAACGGGAATAACTCTCCCCACTCTTATTATAAATATCATTCTGGGTGTGATCACTTATTTTTTTATCGCAGCAGCTGGGATGATTATAAATGATTATTATGATTATCCGATTGATAAAATAAATAGACCCGAAAGGCCAATTCCTCGCGGCTCTATTTCCTTAAAACAAGCAAAACTTCTATACCTTGTTACATTTATTATCGGTGTTTCATTGGCTACTTTTCACAGTTTTCTCTTCAATTTAGGATTTATTAATATAGCATTAGCCGTCTTTTTTGGTTTTATTGGATGGCTTTACGCCTATTGGGGTAAAAAAAGTGGATTTGTAGGCAACATTATTGTAGCTATTTCATTTTCAATTGGGTTAATTTACGGAGCAGTATTAAACGGTTCTATTGTACCTATTTACATTTATTTCTTTTTCTTAACTTCTTTCTTTTTGCTGTTAGCTCGAGAAGTTGTGAAAGGCTGTGAAGATATTGAAGGAGATAAAAAAGAAGGTGTGAAAACGTTGGCTATTAAATATGGCGTTCAAAAAGCTTTAAATATTTCGATTTTATTCCAAATCGTTGCGATCATTTTCTTTATTTTGCCAATTTTCACGAATATAATTAATCCTCTCCTATTTACCATTTCAATGATCCCTGGATTAATTGTTGTAGGATCCGCAACAGGTTTAAGTATAAAAAGCAGTCTTACAAAAGATAATTTAAAGAAAGTAAGTCTTTTACTAAAAATTGGTGCTTTCTTAGGGTTGGTTGCTTTTATTTTTGCAAGTATTTAAAGAAAAACGCCTCTCATAGAAAAGCTTTCTATTTTCCTATTTCTATTTTTGTAGTATTTGCTAAAGTTTTAATTAACAATAAATCTCATTGATCAATGTGCTATTATGCCTTTCATGATTATAGAAACGTAGCCTATGGAAGATGAGCATAAATCTTAGGTTTTGAAAGGAATCAAGACAGTATTTATTAATTTAGGGATTCCTCTTGAAGCTGTTAATATTGTAATCCATGAAAACGAGCTTGATAATTGGCCAATCGCTGGAGAACTACATTCAAGCAGATTTAAAAAGTCAGAATAGGACCTATAACTATTTAATTCTTTTTTCTTTTTTCAAATTTAATAAAATTTTAATTTCACATAGTCTTTTGGTAAAATAATATGTCAAAAAAAGAATATGTCTTAAATGCGATTACTCAAAAACTTACTGAACCTTATGTAGTTAAAATAAGCATCTATCTTGTATTAGCATTGTTCTTACCTAGTTTATTTATCGGCGTAATAATTGCGATGATATGGGGACCTCAAGGCTATTCGATTTGGACAAATTACATTAGTGATTTAGGATCATTTAATTATACTCCAGCTCCGTTCATTTTGGATTTTTCAGCAATGATAACTTCGATCTTATTAGTTCCGATCCTACTTTTCTTTAATAAACTTTTAAAATCGACTTCAAAAGTTGCATTAGCAGATCCCAAGAAAATTAGGATTATTCGATTATCTGGCATGTTCTTCTTAGGAGTTGGTCTTATCGGATTTTTTGGAATTGGGCTTTTTAGCGAAGATCGTTCGACCGCGTTAGGTCTACACTATTTCTTCTCGGTTGTAGTCTTTGGTGGTTTTTCAATCGGGGCATTATTTTCTGGAATTTACATTTTTTTTGTAAGAACTCTTTTTTCACGTGTCTTAGGATTTTATATGATGATCGTTCCAATGCTAACTGCAATTTTATTCCTACTTACTCCAGAGCCTTTTACGATATATTTCTTAGAATGGGTTATGCTATTTGGAATAATCGCTTGGTTAATACCATCTATTATAAAGATTTTAAGATACGTAAACCAAGAAATCTAAAAAAGAATCTAATAAAAAAGAGTTAGAAGAAGAAATATGCTAAAAAAAGGGAATAATCTCTGAATTTTTTTCCTTTTATGAATAAATTTTAGAAAAAATAATTTAGAACTATTCATACATTAAAGGACCACTAACTTTTACCTTAATGGAATCTGCAGAAGTGTCCTTTATAGTTTTTTCATTTGAATTTACCGCTGTGGAACAATTCCAAGGTAAATCCTTACATTCTCTTATATTAATTAGTTTTCCATTAAAAATCCGATGTCTTGCCATTTTTATCACATTTTAATTTTTTAAAAAACTTATGGGCAATCTTTCCCATTGAACAATTTTAATATTATATATGGATATTTACTTATAAAATTAACTTTCTCATTTTTTTATTAAATAAATTTCAGATTAAATGTAAATAAATGAAAACCCTTCAGCAATATCAAATTTGTCGGTTCAAGGTTACATAAATGTTCAGTTGGTGTTTTCATTACGTTACGAAAAACCATCTCTTTTTTTAAACATTTGATGCACTTTTTTTATTAAAATATTAATATAAACTAAAAAAAATTGGAAAAAAATTAAAATATCTAGATCTTAGACTTTTATTGTATTTATTTTTAACAAGTGAAAACATTTATTTCTCTCATTTTGAAAAGGATAAGAATAAATAATTACTTCTCATTATCAAAGAAGGTGTAATATCATGTTGTCAGAAAAACTTAAACAAAAATTAGATAAATTAATTGATTTTTTAACCGATAAAAAAATCATTGTGGCTTTTTCAGGTGGGGTGGATTCTTCTCTGTTGGCTTATATTTCAAATGAATATGGAAAAGAAACAATTTTAGTTACCGAAAAATCGATTTTATATCCGGAGGAGGAAATTAAAGAAACTAAAGAGTTTAGCAAAAAACATGATATAGAACATATGATTATCGAACGGAATCCCTTAGAGGATTCATATTTCACACGTAATCCTAAAGATCGATGTTATGTCTGTAAATTAGGGCTATATGAGGATATCAAGAAGATCTTTGAAAAAAAGAAATTTGATATAATAGTTGATGGATCAAACGCTGATGATTTAAAAGATTATCGACCCGGTATGAGGGCATTAAAAGAATTAGATATCTCCACTCCCTATGTGAAATTTGATATTTCCAAATCGGATATTAGAGAAATTTGCGCACATTTTGAATTAGAGGTCCAAACCAAACCCTCTATGGCTTGTTTCTCTTCAAGAATTGCCTATAATCAACCTATAACTAAAGAAAAACTGTGGAGAATTCAAAAATCGGAAGATTTTCTTAAAAAACAGTTCCAATTGAGACAGTTAAGAGTGCGACACTATGAAAATAAATTGGCGAGGATTGAGATACTTCCTGAAGAATTAAACAAGGTAATGAATAAAGAGGATCTAAGATTGATTACTAAAGTACTAAAGCAAATAGGATTTAATTACGTTACTTTAGATCTTGAGGGATTTCGAAGTGGATCCATGAATGAAGTCCTTGATCTTCACTCCTTGAAATAAACTTCATCATCGACAAAGAGTAATTATTAAATAGCTAAATGTTTAATAATTATTCAATTGGCGAAATACGATTTAGTTGATTATTTTTGGTACTATCAATAACAGTTTGGAGATTTATTCCTATATATATAACAAGTTTAGCGTTTGTGATATTTCTTTTCTATATAAGTCTTAAAGTCATTAGAAGAAGATCTGATGATCGATTAAGTAAATTATTTTTAGGATTAAATCTCTCAATCTCAGTCGGACTTATAATTAATATGATTTATGCATCTTTTTTGGATCCCGTTCTTGAAGATGTTGCTACATTACTAAGTCTTATATCTGTTTTTTTCTTAAATCTCTCTTCAGTCTTTATGATATTGTTTATGGCCTCACTGTACAGCCCTGGGATTTATAATAGTTGGAAGATTCAAGTTCTGAGTATTTTCGCCTATGGATTCATTTTGTCAGCAATGTTTTTCATACAAGAAGGAGTAATTATTGAGATAAAAGATGGGATTCAATTATCTCCTGTATGGAATTTTTCTTTCTTCCTATTTAATGCCATTATTCTTAGTTGTTCTTACATTTTAATCATGTTAATTGCATATAAAAATTATAAACGCTTTAAAAGTAAGAAATTAAAGAAGAAAATTGGTTATCTTATTAAAGGAACTTTTTTATACTTTTTTATTATGTTTTGCCTAGGTGTCTTTAATTTTTTGAATCTATCATTCTTAAGAATGATCTATATCGGCTTTGGAACATTAATTTTTTTCGCATCATTATACTTCTACAAAGGGATCGGTGTAAGTGTGAAAGTTTCGTTTGAGAAGATTTTTAATGACGATGATAAATAAACTATCAGCGTAACGTCTTCTGAATCATTTGTTTGACAAGTTTTTAATATAATCAATTATTCGTTTCCGCTTTTTCAAGGCTTTTTTTGCTGTTAGCTCAATCTTTTCCTCCATTTTCTTTTTACTAAGAGGATTTTCTTCGCCAATTTCTTGTTTAATTTTGGTATATGCGGATTCTCTAAATTTAGGTAATATTCCTTTTTTTTGATTCTCACCAAATACCATAGAGACTTCCATTGAATCATTTACATAGCCTATCTCCGAGCATTTTATATTTTCTTCTGTCAGTTTCGTGACAATTTTTTTTGCAGTTTTTTCCGGACAATAAATTAATAAAGCGTCTAATGATACACCCAAATAATCGACTCCAACACGTTCTAGTAAATTAAGTACCTTTTCATTTACAAGTTTTCTAACCTTTTCCTCGTATACAACAACTCCGCAATCTGCTTCATAGTTTATTTCATATAAATCGCCCCGGAGCCCTCCGTTGGTCACGTCACACATGGCATGGATCTCATCTAAATAATCGGATTTTAGTATGATTTCCACAGCCTTCAGAAAAGTTATATTTAATGTTTCTTCTACAACATCATGATTTCCTGAATATATAGCCGTAGTCGAAATTGTACCTCCCCCAGCTCCTTCTGTCATAAGGATTTTATCTCCTGGTTTAATGTTCCTACGGGCTAACACCCTTTTTGTGATCCCAACCGCACCAATTCCCCCGACTAACCGATTTCCAATAACCATGTCTCCTCCAATTCTTAAAGTGGATCCCGCAGTAATAGGGACTTGAGTTAATTCAGAGATTGCTGAAACACCCGCCATAAAATCAAACAATTTTCCGACATCTGCATCATCGCCCAAATGGGTATCAACCATGATAGAAATTGGAATTGCTCCCTTCACCAGAAGATCCCGAAGTGCTGCTCGTGTAACGTGAAAACCGCAAATAAATGGAAAATCGCTTAGTCTTGAGTGAATTCCTTCCATTTTAGAAACTACAACAATATCCTCTTTGTTGTAATCTTGGATTTCTCTATCTTCCAAATCTTTCAAACGAATAGCGCCAGCGTCGTCTAAAGATGACGGAGATAAAAACGCTTTATAATCTGTTTCGGATAAATCAGCAATTAATTTATGAACAAAAAAATCTCCCGCTCCTCGACATCCGACTCCTTGCTTCCCTACCGATATATCCGATTTATTGATGTCCAGAAGATCTTTAATAAAATTATTAGAAATATTCTTAACATCACTTTTTTTACATTCTTCCAATACTGCCTTGGAAAGCTTTTTTGCTTTGTGGGAATCAATATCTTTAAAATCTTGATATTCCTGAATTAATCTTTCTATTATCTCCGAGTCATTCAAACCTTTTTCTAATAGGCTTCGGGTTAAACCCTCTAAGTCACTCAAAAAAATCCCTTGTTTTTTCTATTTCTGTTTTAATTAAGTAAAATGAAAGAATTGTAAAGCTTTTTTAATGGACGCTCAGCCAAACAACATCAACCGCATAGCGGTATCAGA
>CAZZIC010000077.1:0-18696 GCA_964653985.1 uncultured archaeon
AAAGGGAAATAAGGTTAAAAATCGATAGCTTTTCCTTCAAATGCATACCGAAATAATTTTTTATATTGCTCAGTATTGGGAGATCTTGGAGACATTACAACAGTAGGGTCTTGAAAGCAGAGTTGGACCATTTTGTCTAAATTTTCCTCTAGCTCTTCTTTTGATACTCCTAATTCGCCAAGAGATCTAGGAAATCCAATTTTCTTTTGCAATTCCTCAATTTTATTAGGTATAACTTGGGAAGCATCTTCATCTGAAGTATCCCAACTTGTCCATCCCAATTGTTTAGCTAATTTTCCATAAATCTCTTTTGTCTTTACATCCTCGCTGGGATCATTAATTAGGTATTCAACAACATATTTTATGATAATTCCTACTGTTTTACCGTGATGTGTATGAAAGATTGATCCCCAACTGTGTGCTAATGCGTGTCCAATATGTACACTCGAGTTTCCAAACGCTAACCCTGCCATAGTTGCTGCTTGATGCATATTATCTCGATATTCCATATTTTGAGGCTCATCCACAACTTTAGGTAAGTATTCAAAAATCATTTCCACAGCTTTTAATCCTAAAGCATTTGAAAATTCATTGCTCCAATTATTAGCAAAATTTTCTATAGAGTGTGCTAATGCATCAAAAGCAGTGCTTTTTGTCAACTCTTCGGGCATACCAACCGGGAATACAGGATCAATTATTGCATAAGTTGGTACTAATCCCTTATGTGCTTGGATTAACTTTTTCCAAATTCCCTCCTCATACCTTGAGATAATAACAGCATATGTTGTTTCCGCTCCTGTGCCTGATGTTGTGGGTACAGCTATCAATTTAGATTTATCTCCAAGATTATATAACTCATTTCCAAAAGGATGAATATCATCTAAAGTATAATCAGGAAATTCATATAAGACCCATAACGCTTTTGCTGTATCCATGACAGATCCTCCTCCAAGCGCAAACAAAAGATCGGGTTCATATGATAAAATCATTTCTTTAGCATCTAAAACATCCTCTTCATGAGGATCAGGTTTAACCTCGGTAAAAACTTTATAGTCTTTTTCTAATTCATCCAATTTATCAGTTAAGATTTTTAAATATCCAAGTTCTTCAATAACTTTATCTGTTACAATAAAACATTTTTCTCCGGAAATATTCTCTATGAAATCGAGAGCGTCTTCTCCATAAATTAAATTAGGACTCCAAAAATACCACATCGTATTTTCACCAATTTATATTTGTTAAGTAAATTTTATTTAAAATAAGATTATTCTTAAATTATTCTTAATGTAATATATTCTTGATTAATATTTAAGCTGTTCGCAATTTAAAAGAATAAATCAAAAATTTGATGGTATATATGAAAGAATCAGAAAAGCAAAACTTATTTATAACATTTAAAGGAGTCATAGAGAGTGTTATTAAGGAAAAGAAGGAAAATCCAAATAGAAAAGATTTGGTCAATGAATTAAATGCAAGGGTAAATATTGGATTGCAAATCCAAGAAGATTTTTATTTCTGGGTCAACCTAATAGCCAAAGAGGGAGATTATATATTAAGTCGAGGGCGCTTAGATGACTATGATCTCGAACTAAAAGCCACTCCCGAGGATTTAATGTTTTTTGCAAATGGAACACATTCAATCCTTCATATGCTCTTTAAAAAAAATAAATTTGATGAGAGAAAGCTAAGATTCAGCAAAGGAACGACTGGTCATAATTTTGGATTGTTATTAAAACTTCCAAAAATCTTAGTATTAGATAAAAAATAAGATATTTCTTTTATTTCTCTTTCTTTACAGAGTTAAATGTTTTATTTTAATTTTTTTAATCTCAATTCCGAAATGATATCAGTTAGTACCTTCAACATTTCCTCAAGTTCTTTAAGAGTAATTTCCCCCATATGTCCAATTCTAAACGTTTTATCCGCAAGTTGACCGTATCCATTAACAATTCTATAACCTTTGACTAACATTCGGGTGAGCAATTCTGATATATTTAAATCAAGACTATTTCTTATCGTTGATACGGTATTTGATTCGAATCCGTCCTCTGAAAACATATCCAATGATATATCTCTTACCCAGATTTTTGTTCTTTTTGCCAACATTTTATGTCTTTTAAATCGTTCTTCTAATCCCTCTTCCTCTATTATATATTCCAATTGAGCTAATAGTGCCCGAATTTGTGGAATCGGAGGGGTTGTTGGAGTTTGATGTTTTTTATTTTTCTTTAACATATTCTGAAAATCAAAATAATATCCACGACTTTCTACCGTTTCAGATTGTTCAAGTGCTTGATCTGAAATAGAAGCAACGGCTAAACCTGGAGGGAGGGCAAAACATTTTTGTACAGAGGCTAAGCAAACATCGATACCTAGTTTATCAACCTCAAGCTTAATCCCAGCCATCGATGAAGTTGCATCGACACAGACTAACGCTCCAGACTCTTTAATAAGTGGGATTAACTCATCTAAAGGATTATAAACACCTGTTGAAGTTTCATTTGATTGAAGGAATACCACGGAATAATTTTCCTTAGAAAGGGCTTCCTTAACGATTTCGGGCTTTACTGCTTTCCCCCACTCAATACTCTCTTTATGGACATCTTTTCCGTTAGCTAATCCAATATCATACCATCGATCACCAAATGCTCCTGCTGAAAATATCAGTCCTTTTTCGTCGTCTTTTAGCAGATTTCTCATACACGCTTCCATTATCCCGGTCGCACTTGAAGTAAATATAAAGCATTCATTATCTGTAAAAAGAAGTTCTTGTAATTTTTGAGTGGCTTTTTTATGCATTTCTTCGTAGGGTTGAGATCTATGAGTATCATTCGGTTTAGACAACTCTGCTCGTATTCGCTCTGGAACAAAAACAGGACCTGGAGTAAAAAGCTTTAATTGTGAACCTTTTTCTTTATTTAAATGTAGATCAGTCATTTTAAACCTAATTAAGTTAATTAGTTATTTTCTAATTAAGTTTGTTAATTATTCTTCAATCTAAAAGAAATTAGGCTAAGTTATGAGAAGGGTTAATATTTTGACTTGACCGTATCATCTGTAAAGATAAAGTATGATTTGGAGACGTCAATTTTATCAGTTCTTTTATCTAAACGAAATAAATTAACTTTTATAGAAAAATCTGAACTAATTCTTAGAGTAATGAAAGTGGGAATTTGACTGGCAATAAAAGACCATGCGCCTGTAACACTTCCGGGATTTAATAATAGTATACCTTTATTTGTTAAATGAACCTCCTCCTTGTGAGTGTGCCCAGAGATTAAAATATTATAATTCTTTTTTGTTGCTAAAGTTTCCAATTGTGAATGGTCTCCTCTTGGTTCAATCTGAAATCCATGTGTTAAGCCGATTGTTAAAATATCTTTGTTATTGTCTGAACTGAGTCGAAGAGATTCATATACTGGGATATCCCCTTTATTATTATATCTATCCATATTTCCAACTACGATATGAAAGTTTTTTTTAGTTTTTGCTTTTAAAAATTCTAAAAAATCTGTTTTTTTAACAATATCACCTGTAAAAAAAGTATAATCAAATAATTTAGGGTGTGCTAAATCATTTAATTTTTCAATAATCGGTTGCGGGATCTCTTTTGCCCTTCTGGGAATATGAGAGTCTCCAATCGCTAAAATCTGCAATTCATTCATAATTTAATAATAAAAAGACTATGTATAATTTAATAATAAAAAGATTATGTATTTGATTGAGCCTTCTTGTATTCTTTTTTTACAAAATCATATAATTTCTTGGCTCTTTCGTTTTCTTGAAAATGCTTTCGAATTGGTTCTAAGAACTCATTTAAATATTTTATAACTGCCGGTTTCAAATCCATAGGAGTTAAATCATCCTTAGAATAATCCTCTTCTAAGTCTGAGTATGAGGTATAGGACACATCTCCTCCGTATTTATCAGGTCGGCTGATATCAAATTTATCTACTAATTCGAAGATTATATATTTGCAGTATTCAAGAACTGGATTCTCCTTTACATCTTTAGGAGGGCAATAAGCTTTAGTAATTTTTCTTTTAATCTCCTTCTTCGAGTCTAACATAAATATGGCGGAATCGGGATTCGATTTTGACATTTTCATATGAATCGTCCTATCGTACCCTTCAAGGTCTGTTTCGGGAGGGGGAAGTAATCCCATTAGCATATGATGATGAATTGCTACGGGCTTGGGTCTATCTAAGTCAGCAGCTACTTCTCGCGCTAACATATTCACTCTTCTTTGATCTAATCCTAACTGACATATATCCGCTTCTAAATAAAAAATATCCGCCGCTTGCATTAAGGGATATAAAATCTGGGAAGCAGACAAAGTCTCACTTTCACTTCTTCCCATAATTTGTGTACATCTTAATATTCTATTAAGTGTATTCTTAATTGAAATTTTTAAGACTAATTCCCAATAATCGGGGTTTTTTACTAAATCAGAGGCGTAAATAAATTCTACATTTTCTAAATCCATATTACAAACCTTCCAAACTTCTATAAAGAAGTCTCCCACTTTTTTAATTACTTCGAGATCTCCACCGAACTTTTGATTCGCAGCGGCATGCCAATCTGCTATAAGGAATTTAAACGTAACACCCGCTTTTGTAATCTTATTAACGTTAATTGCTCTCAAGAGCCCTTGAGCGATATGAATGTTCCCAGAAGGTTCAAATCCATCGTATGCGATAATTTTTTTATCGTGTTCGAGCTTCCACTTTAACATCTCTCTTAAATCTTCTGAAGTGATAATTTCTTCTCCCACTTCCTCTAAGAGATCTATTCTTTCATCTAAAGATAACGGCATACAATAATTCACTTATTTATTTTTAAAAAAGAAAATACTCTTTCTGATAAAATTTTTATGGAAATCAAATGAGATTAATAAAACTGGACTAAGAAAAAGTCTGATATATATAAAAAATTAAATTGAAAAAGTAAAAATAGAATGTAAAAAATTATACTGGAACTTCTTCCAACTTTCCTTCTTTCTTCTGCTTTTCTTCAATGGTGGCTTGAGCTGCAGCAATTCTTGCTACAGGAATTCTGAAAGGAGAGCATGAGACATAATCCAATCCAATCTGGTGAGCAAATTTAATAGATGATGGCTCTCCACCGTGTTCTCCACAGATTCCAGTTTTCAGGTCTGGTCTTGTTTGTCGCCCCGCTTCTAATGCCATTTTCATTAATCGTCCTACCCCTTTTTGGTCTAATATTTCAAAAGGATTATACATTAAGATTTCCTTATTGAGATAAATTGGTAAGAATTTGCTTTCCGCATCGTCTCTGGAATATCCGTAGGTCATCTGGGTAAGATCGTTAGTTCCGAAGCTAAAGAATTCCGCTTCTAAAGCGATCTCATCGGCGGTTAATGCGGCTCTTGGGATCTCAATCATAGTACCAAACTTATATTCAAGATCAACACCATAGTCCTCGATAGTCTTTTGAGCAACTTCTACGAGTTGTTTTTTGACATGTTTCAATTCTTCTAAAGTTCCAATCAATGGAATCATTACTTCGGGTTTGACATCTACACCTTCTTGTGTTAATTCACAAGCTGCTTGGAAAATTGCTTTAACCTGCATTTCATTAATTTCTGGCCAAGTGATTCCCAACCTACATCCTCGTAATCCCATCATAGGGTTTTCTTCGGAAAGAGAACGGATTAAAGCTAGCACTTTATTCTTCTTCTTAATCTCTTTATCTAAGGTTGATTTATTCAAGAGTTTCTTTGTTAATTCATTTGTAGTTTTAAGGTCTTCAAGCTCTAAAAGTACTTCAGAGTATTCGGGTAAGAATTCATGTAATGGAGGATCTAATAATCTAATAGTTACTGGCTTTCCTTCCATAATTTTGAATATTTCATAAAAATCTCCTTTTTGCATAGGTAAAATTTTATCTAACGCATTTTGTCTCTCATCCTTAGTTCTGGACATAATCATCTCTTGTACGACAGGTAATCTTTCTGGAGCCATAAACATGTGCTCGGTTCGAGTTAATCCAATACCCTCAGCACCGAATTCTATAGCCTTTTCTGCATCTATTGGTGTATCTGCATTCGCCCTTATTCCTAAAGTTCTAATATCATCCGCAAATTTTAATAATTCTAGGAATTCTCCTTTTATTTCAGGTTCTACCAATGGGACTTTCCCTTCAATTACTCTTCCTGTAGTTCCGTCAATGGTAATATATTCTCCTTCTTTAACTTCAGTTTCTGCTACTCTAAACACTCTTTTTTCTAAATCGATTTCTACATCTTGAGCTCCTACTATTGCTGGCTTTCCCATTCCTCTGGCAACTACTGCCGCATGAGACGTTTTACCCCCAAATTGAGTTAAAACTCCATCAGCTGCAAAAAGTCCATGAACATCATCAGGCCTTGTTTGAGGTCTTACAAGAATTATTTCTTTATCTCCTTCATTAGCTAACTTTTCTGCAGTATCTGCATCGAATATAGCCATTCCAGAAACAGCACCGGGAGATGCATTTATACCTCTTGCAAGAACATGAATTACTGCATTTTCATCAATGCTTTTGAATAATAACTTGGAGATTTTATTTGGATCAACACTCATCATTGCTTCTTGCTTACTAATAAGCTCTTCTTTAAACATATCGACCGCTATTTTAACCGCTGCCGATGGTGTTCTCTTTCCATCTCTGGTTTGTAAGATAAAAAGTTCACCATTTTCAATTGTAAACTCAATATCTTGCATATCTCGGTAGTGATACTCTAACTTTTCTAATGTTTCCATTAATTCATCGTGAATTTCTGGAAATTCATCCTTCATATCCTCAATTTTTTTGGGTGTTCGAATTCCCGCTACAACATCCTCTCCTTGAGCATTAGAGAGATATTCTCCAAATCTCTTTTTTTCTCCCGTTGATGGATCTCTGGAAAAGGCAACTCCAGTAGCGGAGTTCCAGCCTTTATTTCCAAAAACCATTACTTGTATATTTACTGCTGTCCCGAAATTAGGGATACTATTAATTTTTCTGTATGTGTGAGCTCTCTTGTTATTCCATGACGCAAATACAGCTTCTATTGAATGAAATAATTGGTCTTTTGGATCTTGGGGAAATGGATCTCCAATTTCCTTTTCGTATAAAGCTTTATAATCAGCAATTATTTTTTGTAAGTCTTGTACAGTTAAATCGGTATCTTGAGCATCTCGACTTATAAGTCTCTTATATTTATTTAGGACCCTTTCAAATTTTTCATCAGAAATGCCCATAACGACATCCCCGAACATTTGAATAAACCTTCTGTAAGAATCATAAGCAAATCTTGGATTTTCAGTTTCTCCTGCTAAACCCGTCACACTTTTATCATTTAAACCAAGGTTTAAAACAGTATCCATCATTCCTGGCATGCTCATTGGAGCACCAGAACGGACACTAATAAGTAATGGATTATTTTCATCACCGAACTGTTTACCCGTTTGTTTCTCTAATTTTTTCATATGTTCTAAAACAAGGGGTTTCAATTCGTCCATTACTTCGTTTGGCTTGTCAAAGTATTGTAAACATGCTTCTGTAGTTATTACAAATCCAGGTGGGACGTTAATTCCCATTTTGGTCATTTCACACAGGTTTGCTCCTTTTCCACCTAGTAATGGCTTAAGTTCTTTGCCACCTTCATCAAAATCGTAGACATATTTATATTCTTGAGTTGTTGTCATTTTCTTACTAACCAACTACATATTAAATTGTAAACTAGTAATTTTCTTTGTTTTTCGTTAAAAAACGAAGATCTTTCGTTATGATTAATAAAATACTGCTTTAAAAATAAAATTTGTTGTATATAATATATATAGGATTTGAAATAGTGAGTTATATTTTATATATCTCTAAAAATAGGTAATAATTCCCATATACCATTAATTATATAATCTGGTTTTTTACTTTCTTTTATTATTGATAATGAGGTTTCGCCGGATAATACACAACAAGTGGTAACACCCGCTTGAAAGCCCATTTTCATATCAGTATATAAGCGGTCTCCAAACATTATAGCTTTTTCGGGTTCAATGTTTAAGTTTTTTAATTTAAATAAAAGCATATCCTTATTAGGTTTACCAAACACACGCGGCATCCTATCTGTGGTTTTTTCTAAAAGTGCAGCGATTCCCCCTGCGTCAGGAATATAACCTCTTTCAGTCGGACAGCGATTATCTAAATGTGTTGCGATATAAGGAATACCCCCTTGTAGTAAGTATCCTGCCTTTACTAACTTTTCATAAGTTAATTCTTGATCAAATGCAAGTACAAGTATTTCAGGATCCTCCTCAGTGAGATTAAATCCCTCCTCTTTAAATTCTTCCTTTAAAGAATGATTTCCCAATAGAAAAACATCCTTATATTTTTCCTTTTTTAAATAATCGATTGTTGGGTGTTGAGAAAGAATTATATTATCAATTTTTACATCTAATCCTAATTTAGTCAACTTTTTTAGGTAATCCGAAGTAGATTTACTTGAATTATTAGAAAGGAAGAAAAATTTCTTACTTTTATTATCCTTTAGTAAGTTAATTAATTCAAGTACTCCATCAAATAGTTTATCTCCAAGATAAATAGTCCCATCCAGATCAAAAAAAAATACTTCTTTTTCTTTTAATTCGGATAATTCTGCTTCATTTGTAAGCATAAAAGTTCAAATAAAGAAAATGAAAAATAAAAAATAAAGTTTTAATAAAATTCAGTATCTACTTTTGTGGCGCTATTTACCAATTCTTGGGCTGCTTTTGTAGCACGCATGACTTTTGCCATGTTACCTTCAAGTTTAAATTTTCCAGCCATTAATCCTTGTATAGGATCAAGTTCTTTCTTTACCACTTTTACCCAATTATCGTAAGGTCCTGAAAATACGAACTCAACATCCTCTTCTTCCCCTTCTCCTAGTACTCTGGCACCTGTACAATCTCCATGGTATAACCCTACAAACATTCTAATA
The DNA here is from genome assembly GCA_964653985.1 of uncultured archaeon. GTDB lineage: Archaea > Asgardarchaeota > Lokiarchaeia > Sigyniarchaeales > SOKP01 > CAZZIC01. Next base: position 8,963 of record CAZZIC010000077.1, read on the forward strand.
TCACGATCAAGGTTGCCGCTCGCTTCGATTAAGAAAACAAAATCGCCTTCGGAGAAATTATTGAGATAATAATTTCATTCCCACCATGAAGCAGCTTCCTTATAGTCGGGATTTTCATTAATTGCCTTACAATAGGCTTTCGCCCATTCTTCTGTTGCAAATTTCATGAGTTTAATCTCTCTCTATTATTTTAAATTTTAATGTTTAATATTTTAAATTAAGATTTTCTCATAAATAAAGATTTTAAAATGTTATTATTTATATATTGAGTTTAATCAGCAAAAGGAAAAAAAGAAAGAAATCTCTTAGATAACTCCAACCAATTGTAGAACAATTATACAGATAAAATAGATTAAAAGAAAATTTCCTATTAAAATCCCTACATCTTTTACGGGTTCTGAAGGTCTTTTCGGTTTTCTAAAAGTATAAAGTGTCCCGAAAGGTATGAAAAGGAATGGAATAAAATAATAATCGGAAATGATAAAGAAAGCTATAAATGTTGAAACAATCGTGATGAGGGAAGTAATTATAACCACGATTTGACAACCTCTCAAACTCAAATTTTTAACCAATGAATCTCCATCTATAACTTCATGCGTAAATTGTCCTGTAAGAGCATAAGCAAATAGGGTCATGAGCAGGAGAAATTCTCCAAATCCCCCTATTAAAGTTAGATTAGCATCAACTTTTACCATAAAGTAAGGTAAAAGTAAATGAGAGGTAACTAATATCAGATGATTCAAAATTGGTATTGGTTTAAGCCAGACGATATATAGAATTACTAGGATTATAATACTCATTAAAAGAACTAAATTCATAAGGTGTTCCAGACAAGTTCTGAGTAATAAAGTGAAGCCCATGAAGAAGCTAGCAGCCCCGATTGTAAATAAGTCTTTTTTACGATATCCTTCTACGCGTTCTATTGTATCAGATTCCTTTGGATCGTTCATATCGATCATATCATTCCATGTATTACCAGTAATAGCCAAAAGAGAAAATCCAACTATTATATCAATATAAAATAGAGGATTTAATCCATGTAAATAAAAAGCTACAAATAAGGGAATCAGAACACTAAAGAGATAATCTAATCTTAGAAGATCAATACGCTTAGACATAGTTTAGAGAGAATTTGATAAATAAACTTAGAATTTTGATTTATCTATTATACTTAAAAAAGGAATAAATTATTAAAAATTTAAAGAATAAAGAAAAACGGGAAATGAGAAGTCCTATATTTATATGCCAATACCTATTGTATTACCGATTCCAGCAATAATAATACTAGTTCCTTTCTCTGTACGTTTTCTGATTGATTCTTTTATTTTAGAAACGAAATCTGGAACAGAACGGGTAATGGAACGACTCATCGTGGTTATCGCATCTTCCAAAGATTGTTTGCAAATAAGAGCGTCAATCGGAATGGTTTTTTCGGTTGATGATTCTTCGATATAATATTTTTCAACACCGATTCCACCAATAGCCGCACCAACTCCAACAGCAACGGATCCGCTCTTTTCACCTTCGAGTTTCAGACCAGCATCAATCATAATTATACGAGATATATCTTTACCATGTTCTTCAATTAAGGATTTTATTGCTTTTCCAGGTTTCCCAACAGTACCACCGGGACCCTTAGCTCTTACAACATAAATTGTTCTGTCCTCAAAAGAGACTTCTTGAACGATAGTTTCTTTTTCAATATCATGAGCTTTTATATTTTCGACATTTGCTGCTACATCTCTAACAAAGCTTCCAGCAACCATCGGACCAAGAGCATCCCCTATTGGGCTTCCTTCTGAAAAGGCTTTTGTTGCGTTATAGTAAGATTTTGCCATAGCCATAATTAAAGTTAATTGCATAGCAATTTGCATTAATAGGATCATAGACTTGGATTTTTTTCCTAAAATGAGATAATGTTTTATCAATCGTTCTACATAATCTACAGCCATAGATGCTTCCAAAAGATTTTCCAAATTTTGTCTCTCTATACCATCCGCTTTGGGTGCCAATTCCTTTACTTTATCTTCAAATCGGTTATCTCTTACATCAATTATTTGATCAAATTTAGGAATAACCCCAGAAGGGTCTAAAGTAACGGGAGCAATGGTGACAAAAGTCATGAAATCTTCTAATTTAATTAAAAGATCCTTATCTGTCTCTTTGGTATCACTAAAATCTTTAAATTTGTTTACTAACGTTTGTTTACTTTCCTTATTCCAACCCTTTAGTTTTTCTAAAGCGCTTTCTATCTCTTTACTTGCTTTCCAAGCTTGTAGCTTTTGCCCATAAAACATACTAATGAAAATCATAAAGAAGAATAAAAGCTGAAATATTAATCCCAAAGGGTCTGTTTGTTGACCGGGAAGTTGTAATAAATTAAATATCATTATAATTCTCTTTCAAAAGTTATAGTTTGAATAAAAAATTCTCGCTATTTTATTTATATAAGAAAATTTAATTAGTCTTTTATTCTTTTCTATAATATCGTATAGATAACATAGGATTTGCTACTTTTATGATAGAAGAAGAAAGCGATGAGGACATTTTAGAAAAAGATAGATCTTGGAAAAAAATCTTGAAACACATTGTCGTCGCGATTTTAATGATTTTAGGGGCTTTATTTCTAATCGTAGGCATCGGTCCAGATGTAGTTTCAAATTACTTTATCGGTTTTATGCTTATTTGTTTTGCAACTACTCTCCTTCAAATAAAGAAGGAACCTGAAGAACCTATAAAACAAACCCTTACAATTTTAGAATGCAATGAATGTAAGGGTAAAAAAGTCAGAAATTATAAAAATAGAGATTTTGTCTATAAACAAACAGACGAGGAATGTCCAAAATGCGAGGGATCAATGAAGATTAAAGAGATCTATTCTGTAAAATTGAAAAGACCAACGGAAAAAGAAGAAAAACCTAAGCTAAAGGTTAAAGATCCTACGAGTGTTTGATTTTTCTCTTAAAAGGTGGTTCAAATTCTACAATTAGTTGGTTTGGGTGGAACTTTTGATCATTTTCATCAAGGTCATAAATTTTTACTTAAAACTGCCTTAAAAGTCTCTGAAAAGATTGTTGTAGGAATTACAAGCAAAGAACTTCTGAAAAACAAAAAATTCTCTTCTGAATTACAAGACTTTAAACAAAGAAAAGAAAGTGTAGTAAATTTTTTAGAGTCAATAACAGAATTAAAAAGATTTGAAGTTGTAAAATTAGAGGATCCCTATGGACCCCCTATTCACGACTCTAAATATGAAGGTATCGTGGTCAGTGAAGAAACGTACGAAAATGCCTTAAAAATAAATCAAATCCGAGAGAAAAAGGGTTTTGAACCATTAATAATTGTTATTATCCCGTATGTTAAGGGAGAAGATAATAAAAGAATAAGCTCTACCAAAATAAGAGAAAAACTAACGGAATAAATCCATTTACAAAATTTTTTTTGCAATAAAATTTTATTTTATTATAATAATTAGAAATTGTATTTTTGAGTGAATAAATGAAGAATTTGAGATTAGATTTACTGAATGGCAAGAAAGAATCAATCCCAAATTCATTTAGATTTACTTACTTCATTTTCTTTAATCCGCCAAGGGAATAAATATAAAAATAAAGTTTTTCTTCCCTTGGCTGCGGATCAGCATGTATTTTTAGCATCATTTTATAATAAATAACCTTTTGATTTAGGGGATAAACTTTGCTCTAATTCATCTTAGAGCTAATTTTAGCTATTAGATTGACTAAAAGTTTAAATAAATTGAATATTTAAATGAAATATACGAGTAAAAGAATAATAATTCCAAATTAAAAACTTTTGATTGAAAACATGACGATCAGTCTGAGAAAAGAAGTAATAGAAATTCTAAAGATTCTTAAAAATAGAGAGAAAGAACTCATAGCATCGGATCTAGCTGATGAGTTAAAAATTGATTATATTGTTTTAATGTCAGCTATAAACGACCTAAAAGAGTATAATCTAGCTGATTTTGAAGAGAAAGAAATCAACCAAGTATCTTTAAATGAAGAAGGAAAAGAATATTTAGAAAAAGGGTTACCTGAACGTAGACTGCTTAATATTTTATTAAAAGATAAGATTAAAGAAATAACAATTAAAGAATTACAAGATAAATCAGATTTGAGTAAAAAGTTATTTTACATCGGACTTTCGAATATGAAAAAAAATAGATGGATTGCGGAAAGTAAAGCGACTGGAGAAAATAAAATCTTTTTAATTGAGGATGAGTTTCCCAGAACAGAAGTTGAAAAGTTCTTGGAAAAATTCAAAACTCAGAAAAAGATGGATTATTCTTCTTTATCAAAAGAAGAACTTAAAAATATTAAGACCTTAAACAAAAGGCATCTGATAGATAAAAGAAAAAAGACTCAAAGAAAGATTGTTTTAACCGATAAAGGGAAAAAAGTGGATCTTTCAGAGATCAAAGAAAAAAAGCAACAAATAAGTAAATTGAACTCAGAAATGATCGTGAATGGAACCTGGAAAAATTACGACCTAAAACCGTTTGATGTAACAAAGCCAGGACCCCGATTAAAAGCTGGAAAAATACATCCTCTTATTCAATTAATAAACAAGATCCGAGAAATATTTCTTTCAATGGGATTCACGGAAATTAGAGGTCCAATGGTGGAAAGTGCGTTCTATAATTTCGATGCATTATTTCAACCCCAAGATCACCCCGCGAGGGAAATGCAAGATACATTTTATTTAAATAACCCAAAAGCGGCAAAATTACCTGATAAAAAAAGTATGAATGCTGTTAAAGCCACTCATGAAAATGGGGGGGAGTCAGGATCTAAGGGATGGGGGTACGATTGGGATAAAAATGAAGCAAAAAGAACGGTATTAAGAACTCATACTACAGCTGCAACCATAAGGCGATTAGCTAAAATTCATGAAGATGCTGAAGATCTCCCGTTAAAAGTATTCTGCGTTGATAGAGTGTTCCGAAATGAGAGTGTCGATAAATCTCATTTGGCAGAATTCATGCAAATTGATGGAATTGTGGTGGGGGATAATCTAAATTTAGGAGATTTAATAGGATTATTATCAGAGTTCTATAAAAAATTAGGATTCGAAAAAATTGTGACTCGTCCGGGATTCTTCCCCTATACCGAACCGAGTATGGAGGTTTCGGTTTATTATGATAAACTTGATGAGTGGATAGAGATGGGGGGTTCCGGGATATTTCGACCAGAGGTAACTTATCCGTGGGGAATTAAAGAACCCACAAGAGTGTTAGCTTGGGGACAGGGACTTGAAAGAATAGCAATGCTCTATTTTGGTCGAAAAGATATTAGAGATTTTTATATTAATCCAATTAATTGGTTAAGGAATCAATCATATTATTAGAGGAGGAACTAAGTATGCCAACAATTAACTTAAAGATTGACAGATTAGAACGATTAGTAGGAAAGGAGTTAGATTTAAAAGATTTAGAATACGATTTACAATGGATTGGGTTAGATTTAGAAGACATTAAAAAAGAAGAACGAGAAATAAAAGTAGAATATAATCCAAATCGACCAGATTATTCAAGTCCTGAGGGAATTGCGAGATCACTGAAAGGATATTACGAGCTTGAACTTGGATTACCCGAATATGAAATAAAATCTGGCGAGGTTGTATTGAATGTTGAAAAGTCCGTCAAAGATGTAAGACCTTATATAGTCTGCGCGATTGTGCGAAATGTTCATTTGGATGAAGAAGAAGTAGCGACATTAATGAACATCCAAGAACAACTTCATTGGGCAGTAGGAAGAGATAGGAAAAAAGTCGCCATCGGAGTTCATGACTTTGATAAGGTTAAACCACCTTTTCGATATACAGCAGTTAAACCAGATTCCGTAAGTTTTACTCCTCTTCAAGGCGATGGATATCCCATGAACCTGGAAGAAATATTACTCTTACATGAAAAGGGAATAAAGTATGCTCATATTTTGGAAGGAAAAGAGAAATATCCGATTATCTTTGATAAAGATGATGAAGTTTTATCCTTTCCACCAGTTATAAATGGAGTAGTTACAACAGTTACAGAAAAAACAGACACAATTTTTCTAGACTTGACAGGGACGGATTTTCAAGCAGTTAACCTTGCTTTAAATATTATGTGTACAACTCTAATAGATATGGGATCCGAAGTTGAGAGTGTAAAAGTTAACTATGAGGATGGAAAAGACATCGAAACCCCCGATCTTACTCCTAGAAAATGGGAAATTAAAACTGAATACATAAATGACCTTTTAGGGCTAAAATTAAATACTAAAGAAATTATCCATTGTCTAAGAAAAACCCGTTTAGATGGAAAGAAATCCGATAAAAAAGGATACTTAGACGTAATGATCCCAGCTTTCAGAGGAGATTTCATGCATACAGTTGATATAACTGAAGAATGTGCTATAGGATATGGATATAAGAATCTTCCAAAAACCCTTCCCGAAGAGTGCATCGGAAAATATCATCCAATTCAACAATTTTCGAATAAAATTAGAACAGTTATGATTGGAGCGGGATATTTGGAAAGTTTAAATTTCATTCTATCTAACTCTGAAAGACATTATGAATTCATGAAGCAAGAAAAAGAAGAAGCGAAACTCATACAAATTGCCAATCCCGTTTCAAAAGAATATGATACCACAAGAACCAAAATTTTACCTAAGTTAATGGAAACATTGGCTTATAACCGTTCCGAAGAGAAACCTATTAGACTTTTCGAGGTCGGAGATGTTGTTAATTTAGATCCGAAAGCCGAAACGGGTACAAAAAGAAAGATACATCTCTCAGCAGTAAGTTATCACGAGGATGCCGATTTTACTGAAATACGATCGACTTTGGATTATCTTATCACGTCACTTGGTCTTGATAAAGATTTTGAGGTAAAAGCCGAATACAATCCAACTTATATTGATGGGAGATATGGCGAAATATATATTAATGGTGAAAAAGTTGGAGAAATTGGAGAAATTCATCCAGCTGTTCTGACGAATTTCAAATTAGAATTTCCTGTAGCAGCAATAGAGTTTAACGTACAAAAATTTCTAAATTAAATGTTTTTCATTTTCATATAAGCTCTAAATTAAAAAGGATAATGAATCTTAAAAAATCCCATAATCCTGAATTGAGAGAATTAAGGAAAAAAATTAGTGAAATTGATAAAAAATTAGTTGACCTTTTAGATAAAAGAGCCCAAACAGCGTTAGAGATAGGAGAGCTTAAAAGGAAATTAAATCTCGAAATATTTCATCCGGAACGAGAGCAACAAGTATTAGAAAAGGTTTCTAAATTATCTAAAATCTTAGATCCGTCTTATATCCGGTCAATTTGGAAAGAGATTGTAAGTGCTTGTAGAAACATACAAGGGCAGATAAATAAAATTAGTTTCCTTGGTCCAAAAGGAACCTTTACCCATCAAGCAGCTAAGCAATTCTTTCCAACTGCCGGCAACCAATTTATCGAGAAGTATTCCATCTTCGAAATATTTGAGAATATTCAAAAAAATAAATCAAACTTTGGAGTCATTCCTATAGAGAATAGTCTTCAAGGGACTGTAAGGGAAACTTTAGACTTATTGATTGAAAAAGATTTAAAGATTCATGGAGAAATTGAACTACAGATTAACCAGAATTTCTTAACATTAAAAGATGTAAAATTGGAAAGAATAAAAAATGTGTATTCTCACCCCCAAGCTTTTGCACAAACTAGAAATTGGTTAAAAGCTAATCTTCCTAATGCTCAACTAATAAATGTAAATTCTACGGCTGAAGCTGCGAAGTTGATAAAAGACAAGAAAGAGGTAACTAACGCCGCAATTGGGACTTCCTTAGCCGCAGATTTATATGAGTTAAATATTAAGGATAAGAATATAGAAGATAAGGCTTCTAATTTTACAAGGTTTTTAATCATATCTGAGAAAGAAAATCAAATTAAAGGAGACTTAAATAAAACCTCGATTATTTTTGTGACTAAACATACCCCTGGAAGCTTATTTAAAGTACTGGAGGTATTTTCTGAGGCAGATATAAATTTACTGAAAATTGAGTCCCGACCTAGGAAAACAGGACGTTGGGAATACATATTTTTAATGGATTTTGAAGGTCATATAAAAGATCCCAAAGTAGAGGAAGTGATCCAGAAAATGGAACAAAATGTAATTTGGTATAAAATTTTAGGGTCTTATCCCATTAATCTCAAATGATTTTATAGAATCTATCCTTTATACATCCTACTTTGTCTTTTCTAAAAGTATATTAACTTTATTTTTTTTACTATATGTATAGGTTTTATCATTAACAAACAATTTAATTTATAACTTCTAAATTTTTTAAAAAAGCTGATTCTATTCTTATGGTTGAAACACAAAGAATTGATGGAAGGAAATTTGATGAAATAAGACCCACTGAAATCATTCGTGGTTATTTGAAGTATCCAGAAGGTTCGGTTTTAATTATCCAAGGAGATACTAAAGTTATTGTCACGGCATCCGTCTTAGATTATGTGCCAAGGTTTTTAGCTGATACCGGTACGGGTTGGATAACAGCGGATTACAATATGCTTCCACGGGCGACTCAAACTAGAACCTCTCGTGAAAGAGATCGAAATCGAATTAAAGGAAGGACCCAAGAAATACAGAGGTTAATTGGGAGGAGTATACGCGCTGCTTTTGATTATACAAAAATCGGAGAAAGAACAATTAAAATTGACTGTGATGTAATTCAAGCAGACGGTGGGACGAGGTGCGCCTCCATCACAGGTGCGTTTGTTGCCACCTTCGACGCAGTGCGGCATATGTATGATGAACAACTGATATATGATTTTCCCGATTACCAAGTAACTGCCGCGATATCCCTTGGTATTAAAGATGATGATGTTTTATTGGATCTTAATTATAGCGAAGATTCCACTGTTGATGTTGATATCAACATTGTAATGAACGAAGAATTAAAATTTATTGAAATTCAAGGAACTGCTGAGGGAGAGACATTTACAAAAAATAAATTAATAGATTTATTGGATGTTGGTGAAAAGGGCATAAGTGATGTAATAGAAATTCAAAAAAGTGTACTCAATCTTTGATTTATTTTCTAATTTTCTATTTTTATTCATTAATTTCCAATTTAATTTAGATTTTTTTCTTGATACTTGGCTTTTTGCTCTTTATATCATTTCTATTTCATAATATGCTCATAAATCAAGTTTCCTAATTCTTTTTACCAGTTTTGATCTTTCTCTTTTTTTTATTTTATTCAAATGATATCTTCTTAAAAGCTGAAAATTTCCAGCGATTTCATTATTTTTATCAATTAAATTTATTTGCTCTTTCGGATCCTCTCGTAGATTAAACAAAAATTCTTGGTTTTTTTCTTCATCATAAATGTATTTCCAAATTCCTTTTTTAATCGCTAACAAAATATATCCTTCTTCATAAGTTCTCTTCATCATTCCTTGTTTTTGGTAACATTCCGAAAAGATTATGCGATCTCTCTTTCTTTCATATTTTTTTTCTTTAATATCATTTAATAAGCTTATTCCTTGAAAATCTTCGGGAATGGGGATATCAAAATAATTTAGAATAGTTGGTGCGATATCAATTAATTGAATTTCATTATTTATTGTTATACTTTCCTTATCATGTTTAGGAGTGATCAAAAAGAATGGAACTTTTAATAATTCTTCATAAACAGAACCTTGATGTCCAAAAGTACCATGTTCATTAAAAGATT
>CAZZIC010000078.1:0-10327 GCA_964653985.1 uncultured archaeon
AAGAGTAAAGTCACCAATTGAGTATAACGCTCGAATTAATATTTTACAGCTCCTAAACATTATTTTTTAGTTTCCTAATTTCTTAGAGAGATAACATTGCTTAACTAAAAGGGAATATTACAAAAAGGAAGCATTTTCAAGGGTATAATAAGATTTTAAAACCTATATTTGTAATCATTAGGTAAGAATATATTTCATAATTTTTCTCTAAGTTAAGTATCATTAAGAAGAAACATCTAAGATAAATGACTTCATGAATTATGGGAGAGTAATATTTTGAAAAATAATGCACATAGTTTTGGAAACATTATTCATATTATTTTTTTCTTAACCAATCAAAATTTAAAAATAATAAAAGCAAAAGGTATAACATTTAAGTTAATGCATCTCTTTGATCTTAAAGTATTTATATTGAAATAATTTTTAACTATGAAGGAAAATTAAACAAAGTTTCAAAAAAAATATATATTTTGAGGGAAAATGGAATGGCTTTAGACTTTCTTGAGATATTGAATGGAACATTTAGTTTAATTTTTGTATTCGTTTCAATGTTAGTCGGCATTAAAATCATTTCAAAGTATTTTTATTTTAAAAGAAGGGAATTTATCCTGATGGGAGTTTCCTGGATTGGATTGACAAGTCCGTGGTGGGGTGGCTCGCTTTCCCTTATTTCTGCTCTAATCTTTGGAGAAGGATTAACTTTACAACTCTATCTACTCGTGACAATTACAAGTCTTCCAACAACCTTATTTTTTTATCTTACAGCAATAACTGACTTAGTTGGAAAGAATAAGCAAACATTAATCCTTATATCTATTTTCCTCATTGGGCTGATATTCGATATATTTTACATTTATTATTCTATAACTGATCCAATTATGCTAGGAGAATTAGAGTCAACGATCGATATAAGATTCAAAAATTTTGCCGTTCTCTACATTCTTTTCTGTCTGATTGTATTTATTATCGGAGGGACCATTCTTGCGCTCTCTCCTTTTAAATCGGAAAAAGAAGCGGTAAGATTGCAAGGGAAGTTTCTCTTTTTAGCCTTTATTTCTTTCTTCTTCGGTGCTATCCTTGACGCGTCAATATCACTTACATTAGTTTCTTTATTTCTGACTAGGATAATATTGATCTCCAGTGCTATTGAATTTTATGTAGGATTTGTATTACCGAAAAGAATTAAGGAGTTCTTCTTGAAAGGTAGGGAGAATTCTGTTTAATCTGATCATCACATATTCCAATATGATTTAAATTTTCCTCTTCTTTTTCTATATTAGATCGTTTTTCTACAAATATTAAAAATACTGAAAGGGTTTGATATTAAATTATGTGTGAATTTGATATTATAAGAGCCAATGATGGTTCAAAAATTGCCGAAGAGATACTAAGTCTTGCATACACGGACAATAATGAACTCATTTTAAAAGATATCCTTGGATCGGGCGTAAAACTTGATTCTGCGCTGATATTAGATGTGAATACAATGACACAGAAGTGTGAAGTATTAGAACATCCTCTCAATAACGATTTTATCAGTATCATGCGTAAATATAATGAGCACTCATTAACTCCCGAAGAAATAACTGATTTTCAGCAAAAATTAGAAGAATTGAAAAATCAATTATAAGAGAAGATGAAATTCTCCCATGCTGTATTCATTTAAAATCCATCAAGATCCGAATGAATTCTTGGAGAGATCTGAGGATTTTTTATTAGAGCATGAAAGTGAGAATGTATTATTCTTCTCAATTTTGGATAGTTTAAAAGAGGATTTACATACATATGGAGAGGAGGATCCGCTTTTCATATCACTAGAAAAAGAGGGAAAACTCTGTTTAATTGCCCTTCAAACTCCACCTCATAATTTACTTCATTCCTATACAGAAGATCTTGATAGTATTGATTATCTTGCCAAAGAATTGTTGAAAAGGGATTGTTCTTTTCCTGGTGTATTAGGTTTCAAGAAAGGAGTTGATAAATTTGTAGAAACTTGGAAATCAGAGAAATCATTAAATGCGGAAGTAGAAATGTATGAAAGATGTCATAAACTTCAAGATGTTAATCCAGAAACTTTGGGTGAAAGAGAATTCAAGAAAGCAGAACTCAAACATGCTGAGCTTATACTAAATTGGGCTGAGGAATTTTTATTTGAAGCCATGGAAGCGGAAGCAGATAAATCTCCTGAAAGCATAGAGAGAATAAAAAGACACATCAAAACTGGACAAATTTTTATCTTGAAAGATAAAGAGAAAGTAGTTTCAATGGTAAGAAAAGCAGGGAAAACGCCTCATGGAAGATTAATAAACCTAGTCTATACTCCTCCAGAATTAAGAGGAAAGGGGTACGCCACAGAATGTGTTGCTCACTTAAGTAAATTAATCTTAGAAGAGGGGTATGAATATTGCGCATTATTTACCGATCTCTCAAATCCAGTTTCAAATAAAATTTACATTAGGATCGGTTATCGCCCAATAATTGATTTTAATATGTATAAATTTTACTAGAACTTTCTATTTTTGTTTGTTTTAGATTCTTTCTAGAACGCAAATTATGGGTTATCCTATTTTGATCCATCCCTTTTATTTCCAGCAAGAAAACTAATCTAAAAAAATGGGGAAAAGAATCTCTTTACAAGAAATTCTCTCTATATTTAAAAAATAAAATAATAAAAATAAAAAATAAGATAGTAAAGAAATTTTTTCAGATCTTGATTTATTCAGGAGGGAGAACTTCTAATTCTATTGCGCTAACGTTACTCATAGAACCGTCCTTATTTTGGACTTCTTCTGTTGAGATTTTTATTTCTCCATATTTAGCTCCTTTTGCGAAATTATTTCGAAGGATTTCTCCAACGTCAACAGCTCGAGAAATGGCTCTTCCTCGTGCTAATAGTTTGATTGCCTTTCCATCATTCAAATTAATCATCGCACTCATCACATAACTCATGGGGCGCTTCTTTCCTATGTAAACTTTCGAATCATCATTATCGCTCATTTAATTCACCAACTCTTTCTTTGGGTTGCTATTTTTTTATTCTAGTTTTATTCACTTAATTCTTTGAAACACTTGAAAAAATCAAGTATCAATTATCATATAGATAATTAATTTTATAAACTAAAATAATGATTTAAACATTTTGAAATTTATGATTCTTAATATCAATTGAACCTTAGAGATCAATGCAAGATAAGAATAAAAAGAAAGAATAAAATCAATGAATAGTGGAAAAATAATATTATTTTCCAATGAATTTAGGTTCCCTTTTCTGTGATAATGCTTTTAAAGACTCATTAAAATCTTTAGTCCGGAGAGTTCTTTTCCAGTACTTATTTTCCAAATCTAACTGGCTTTTAAGAATCTCTCTGTAGGGTTCGTGCATCGCTTGCTTCATTAATTTTAAGGAAACAGTAGGACCTTTTGGTGGTATTAATCTCAACGCTTGTTCGCGAACATGGCTCATAAGATTCTTTTTGGAAATTACATCATTTATCCCAAGATTAAGTTCATAGGCTTCTCGAGCGGTTAATTTATCTCCGAAATAAAATAATTCTTTTGCTTTCTGAAAACCTACTAACTGCGGTAAGAGATAAGAAGTCGCAAAATCGGCCATAACTGCCCTTTTTATAAAATAAAAGCCGATCCAAGCTTCTTCAGCAATATAAATCAAGTCTGAACACACTAAAGGGAATGTAAACCCTCCACCAACAGCAAGTCCATTGATCGCCGTAATTACGGGTTTCGAAAAATCCCAAAACTTCAGGCATAATTTTTTCGAAGCCATATCGGTTACATCGATTTCTTTCTGAATTTCTTTGGGGATATTTTTAAACATATCTTCGGAGAAGTACCCTCCCGAACAAAAAGCATTCGCTTCTTCGCTTCCTGTAATGATCATTATCCTTATGTCTTGGTCATGTTCGGCATGATCTACCGCATACCATAATTCCAAGAGAGAAAGAGGTGATAATGCGTTTTTCCTTTCTGGACGATTAAGAGTGACGGTAACTATTCCATTATCTTCCTTTTCATAGACAATATCAGAAAATTCTTTAACATCCATAGTTTAAGTAAAAATCATTAAAGGTAATAAATCAATTTAAATTCAAACTGATCGAGAGAATTGATTTCTACAAGTCATTATATCAGATTTACCAATTATTAAAGGAGAATAAACGTAATGATATAATCTGTAATGAAACTGTAGTTAAAAATAAATATCGAATAAAAAGAAAAAAGTAGTATTATAAAATTGTTCTAAGTTTATTCCGCGTCCCAGCCACCCTCAGCTCGAGCCTCTTCAATATCTTCTTTTGAACGTTCCATTAAAGCAACATAATCGGTCTTAGAAACACGATTCAATGGGAATTCATCAACAAATATGATAAGAGAAGGTCTTTTATACGCAGCTAATTGTTTACAATGTTCCATGACTTTTTCCCTCGTCAAGCTTTCCCCTTCTTTAACTTTTATATATGCGATGATACCTTCAGAAAACACTTCATGCTTTGCCCCAACGACACCAACAAATTCTACTTCGGGTAGATCGGCAATGTGAGCTTCAACCTCTGGAGGAAATACTTGATATCCTTTGGGTTTAATTAAAAATTTTCGTCGACCAGATAAATTAAGGTTTCCATCCTCATCAATGTATCCCATATCACCAGTATAGAGGATATCGTCTGTTGATAGTGCTTTTCTAGTCGCTTCTTCGTTTCCGAAATACCCTAAAAAGGTTTGGGGTCCCGGACCATAACAAATTTCACCAACTTCACCACGAGGTTTCTCTTTCCCTGCGGTTCCATCATCATTCATTGGTTCTCTTATTGAAAAGGGATAAATTGGGTAATCATGACCCAAATTTGTTACAAATTCTTCCCAATTTTCTTTCACAGAGATATATGAGCAAAATCCCGAAGTTTCTGTTAATCCAAGTCCACCTCCAATTTCTGGAGCCATTTCCTTTAATTTCCTTAGAAAAGGTTTATCCACACTCTGCCCAGCACATAAAACAAAACGCAAGGTACTAAGGTCATATTCTTCAAAGTTAGGTAATCTCCATTGCATGTTATACAAAGCAGGGATTTGACCAAGTAATGTTGCGTCATATTTTTGGATTGCATCTAACGTTTTCTCTGGATCAAAGATATGGAGAACTATATTCGTCCCGTTTCCAAACATGGGGGTGCAAAATTGCTCCGTGCTTCCACCCACATGTGAGGGAGGAAGATTGACTATCATCCTATCCTTTTTATCCATTCCAAATGCTTTCCTAAGGCAATAATTTTGGCAAGTGATCCCCTTATTTGTGAGCATGGCGGGTTTGGGCATTCCTGTGCTTCCCGTAGTGAAAACGATCATCACGGGATCTTCTTTTCCTACTTTTGCTATCTCCTTCTTATAATCTTCCAATTTTTCAGGGTTTACAACAGCTTCTAAATATTCCTTTTTTGCCTCATCTGCGATTTCATAGGCTCTTAAAATACCCTTACGGTATTTATCATCTGGAGTTGAAAATTGAACGACATACTCCAACCATGGATTATTTGCTTTGACAGCCTTTCCGATCATACCGAAATTAGCCGCAGAGGTTTTCCCGAGATGACAGTACATTTTGGTCTTTTCTTTCAATAATTGAAGTGAACGCATAATTTCGGGAGGCTTTAATCGTAAGTCCAGAGGACACCACATGACTCCTAACCGTGCACATGCATACCAAAGGAAAATATGCTCTGCTAAGTAAGGCAAGGAAGTGACAACTATGTCCCCCTTCCTCAATCCCATATTATATAGCTTAAATGCTAAGGCATTAATGTTATCCCGGAATTCTTTATAAGTAAATTCTTTCGCCGTATCATATATAATAAAGGCTTTTTTATCTGGGGTTTCTTCAGCCCATTTATCGATTACTCCACATATAGTATGAGGATGTTTTTCAAATTCTTCCAAAGACATTTCTTACATCTCCTATTTTTGATTTTAAGTTTGTTGATACTTAATTATTATTAGATTTAGATAAAAAAACTTTTGTTATAGATATTAAATCTTCATTTTAATATGCTTTAAACAGTCCTCAACTTGAAATATTCGAAGACCTTATTCAATCCCATTAAAGACCATAGAAATTAATAAGATTTATCATAATGAAGTAATCATAAATTTAAAAATAATTATAATATCGAGAATAAATTGAAAGAAAAGATTTTAAAAATTCAATAAATTAATTCTATAATTTTATTATTTAACCAAAAATGTAGTCTTTAAATCATTTATCTTTATTTTAGGAAAAAATTGTCATTTGTGAGAAAAAGAACTACCTGCTCTTCTGTCAATATATTGTGAACTTCAAATATAAAATAAAAAGAAAATAATAAAGAAAATTTCCTAAGATCTTTTTAATCGAGCATAATTTTCATTAATCCCTCCTTCAAGAATAAAATCAACTACTTCAATACCAGCCAAGAGGGCTCCAAGTACACCTGTTATGTTTATTCCATGATATAGATTTTTTATGGGGGTAATCATACTTAAGGCACTCAATCCGGTTTGATCGGGAGATGGGTTTACGGCAAATATAGATCCCGTCGGGCTTCCAGAATATCTACTATATGTAGCTGGGGTTGCGACATCTTTAAGCACTATGTGTTTCTTTAGATCAAGATCTAAATATTTACTTACTATATCTATTATAAAATTGGCATATTGTTCTTTTTTTTCATTGTATTCATTACGATTTCTTCTTCTTAAATCTACCCAATATGATGGGGCAGGACTGACGCGAATAGTCACATATGGCTTTTCCTTATTCCTGGTGGTCGCTATTACCCCTAAATGAAAGGCAGTCTCTGTGATTATGTCCCTGTCCTCCAAATATGCATCGTACATTTTTGTATACATATTATTTCCAGTTGTAAGAATCCCATATCCCGTGTCAATTTTATCTAAATTTATATTTTTATCCATCCCTAACTCGATATTAATTGAACTATAACTCATCTGAAGATTTTGCACTTTCTTGGCGTATTTTTTGTCTAAGTTTTTTAAAAGATCCATACCTACAAACTCATTAAAAAGCCTTTTTACATCAATTGTTGAGATAATATCATTTGCCATATATTCAGTGCCCTCCTCAACTTTAATACCTTTTGCTGTTCTATCTTCAATTATTATGTCTATAACTTCAGAATTATATTTGATATCCCCTCCGAGTGCGAGGTATTTTTCTTCTAAGGCATCTGGTAATGCTTTAAAACTCGATTTAGGTCGATAGGCACCCTCCCCTAAGGAAGCTAAAGCAAGCATTGGGATTATACAGGATACTTGATCTGGAGGTAACCCACTAAAAGCACAGTAAGAAGAGAAAATTTCTCTCAAAGTAGAATCTTTTATTTCAAATTTATCAAAATAATCTTTTAGTGTCTTATTTTTCGATTTTACGAGAGTAGGACATTTTTTCAAAATCTTAATTTTGTCCAATATTGAAGGTTCTAATTTAACGTTATATAATTCTTCATCTAATTTTTCGCACGTCAAGAGAAATTTATTAATTCCTTCCTTCTCTTCTGAAAAATTCTGAGAGAGATAATCCTTTAAGCCAAGAAGACTATCGGGGATTTGATATTCCTTTACAATATTTTTATTTGGATCAACCAAAAACATCTTCATATATTGCTTATCAAATCTTTTAAATTCTACCCCTTTCACTCCTAAGAATTTTAATATATGAGTGATATCTGGAATAAGTTGGATTGTGTCGAAAATATATCCATCTCTAGAGTATGCTGTTACATAACCTCCGGGTAAAGAATTTTTTTCAATTACTAATACGGATCCTCTCTCCTTTTGAAGATAACTTATCCCTGCGCTTAGTCCTGCCATTCCAGCCCCTACAATTATTAAATCATAGTTATTGATTTTTGTCATATGAATCTCCTCATATGTTATTTAAATTTGGATCTTCTCTAAATATATTTAACGATGTAGTATTTAAATCTTTACTATTAAATCCTCTACGAATATTTAATTTTTTAAAAAAAGAGAGGATATATAAAATAAATAAAAAACTTCAACTTTGAACGAAGATGAGTCTTACTCAATTTAATGCTTAACTTTTGAAATACTCCAAAACCTTTTTCATTCCATTAAATGAGCTTTTAACTTTTGAAATATCACTCATAAATGTAATGTTTGTTAATACAATATGCTCTAAACCCACTTTGGCATATTCTTCAATTTTTCCAATAATTTCATCTGGTGTCCCATGAAGAATAGTATCATTACAAATTTTATGAGGTATTTTGGAGATTGCTTCCATAATCGTGCTTTTTTCAAATTTAGTGGGAATATAATCGAGTAAGCCATAGAAATCCTCACCCAGTGGGTGTGTCATGTCATATTCAGCAAACACGGAGTTTGGGAATGTTAGAAGCATATTTTTGACATAAGGAGTCGCAATTAATTCGTCGCAGACATTATGTTCCTCATCAACGACGAGGTAGGTAAATAATCCTGGAGTGATCTCATCGGGATCTCTTTCATGCTTTTTAGCTGCTCGTTGAATATGATCCAATCTTTTTTTATAGGCTTTTGGATCAGAATATGCAGGTAGCCACCCATCCCCATACTTTCCTGTTAATTCAAGCATTTTCGGGCCGTGTGCTGCGATCCAGATCGGAGGATATTGATTTTTTTTGTAGGGAGGAATAGTTAAAATTGCATCTTTCAATGTCCAAAATTTCCCTTCATAATTTACCTTTTCTTTACTCTCCCACAGTAATTTAATTATTTCCAAGGATTCTTCCAATCGACTAACAGGTTTTTCAAATTGGATCCCATACGGTACGATATTTTCTCCTTCTCCTGCTCCAATACCCATAATCATCCTACCCTTTGAAATTTGATCAAGTGTTAAAAACTTTTGAGCTAAAATCGCCGGATGCCTTCTAAAAGTTTCTGTTACGCTAGTTCCTAACATAACATTTTCTGTATTCCAAGCTGCTAATGCCAGCATTGAGAAAACATCATAATAGAGATGAGGATTGTCTTGATAAATAGCCATTTGCACTAGGTCTGGTGTCCAAATACTCTCAGGCGTCCACGACATTATATGATCCGCCATCCAGATACTGTCGTATCCTGTTTTTTCAATTTTCTTAAGACTTTCAATACCTTTTTCGATATTTCCAAAAATGGAGCCTTCTGTACCAATTTTAACAGTATTCATAATTCATTCCTTTTATTTTGTTAAACAAATCAATGTAAAAAAGTAGGATAAAGTCATATATTTATTTTGCCACAAAAACTGGATTCAAGAATAATAATGAAAATGATTCATTCGAGGATACTTAGAAGGAAATAATTTAAAAGGAAGTAAAAAAAGAGATATTCCAACCTTATGAGTTTTATAGAATAAATAGAAGGATAAAAATAGAGAAAAAGATATTACTGTAATTTGTTTCTAAAACTTTTCAGAAACTTTTCCTTATCCTCATGCTGATACCAAGCTGAGGCCTCTTTTTCCAATTCATAAGCTTCTTCGTAGGATTTGTCTATAAAATGATTGGTACAGAGTTTTATTAAATTAAGAACAGTTTGGTTTTTCGGAAAAAGAAATCTTGCTTTTTTCAGTGCCATTTTCATTAAACGGTCCTCATCCTCAGCGATCTTATCAATGAGATTTATTTTTAACGCTATTTCTGGAGTGATTTTTTCCGCAAACATCAACATTCGTTTAGCCCAAGAGATGCCCATAATTTTGGTAAATAAAATTGTACAACCGGTTCCGGGAAATATCCCGCTATAGATTTCTGGCATTTGAAAAAAACTTCCCTCAGTTGCAATTCGATAGTCGCAACATACCATAAAAACTACACCTTCTCCCATTGTTCGACCATTTACGGCGCATATTGACGGTTTTCCATTGAATAAAAGCTTACAAATATCAGCTGCGGTTTGTTCTAATTTCATAACGGCTTTATGATCACTCCCATCGATATGATCTAAATCCATGCCGGTACTAAACGAAGAACCATTATTTGTTAAAAGAATCCCTCGAATCTTTTCTTCGTTTTGACAATATCCAACTGCTTTTTTAAGGTTTTCTAGTTGTTGAATAGTAAACGCATTAGAGCGATGAGTTCTGGTTAATTTGATAACACCAAAACGTTTCTTTACGGAAAAGTCAATGTATTTTCCAAAATCTACATTACTTGATGACATAATTAATAATGGGAGATCATCTATATTAAGAATATAAGTTTTGAGTTTAAAAAGTAAAATCAACAAAGAACTTGTTAAGTTATTAAATTAGTATTTTAAAGGGAAAACT
>CAZZIC010000078.1:10427-18580 GCA_964653985.1 uncultured archaeon
TATTTTAACCGAACGGTTCCTTGGGCTATTTAAAGACACTTGAAAATATGAAATTTTATTATTTTACAAGTATTCTTAAAAATTGAAATAAATCATCATCAAATCTACAAGAGTTATTATAATGGTCGTAAATATTCATAAGCATGGAAATGGACAGATAATAGAATGGCAATGGGCAATGGATTCCGAGCTTATCCCTTCTCCCTTTTTTACTTCAGTTTATCTTATTGATCGTCTTCTGATTGATACGGCTGCTCCGGCTTCAGATAAAGAATTATTAGATTTCTTAAGATCTCTTCCGGAAGATCAAAGGGTTGAAAAATGTCTAATAACACATATTCATGAAGATCATGCGGGTGGGGCTAATCTTTTACAAGAGGAACTAAATATCCCAATATATGCAAGTGAGAACGCAGTAGAGTATTTTAAACATGGAAATGAATATCCTCAGTATCGGAAAATGACATGGGGAGAGAAACTCCTTCCTTTTGATGCTATTCCGGTGGGAAAGAGCTTAGAATCTCCCTCGGGGAAGTTTAATTTTGAAATGTTTTCCATGCCAGGCCATTCACCCGATCTAATTGCCCCTCTTGAAAAATCAGAGGAATGGGTTTTTACAACAGATGCGGTTCAGAAAAGATATAAAATGATTTTCGGTAATGAAAGCGATATTCAAGAAGATATATCCCAGATCTATAACTCTATAAAAAACCTCTATCTATATACGGAATCGATGGACAGCCTTAAAATATTTGTGTCCGGAGATCAACAGCCTTATGAGAGAAAATTCCTAAAGAATAAAATGAATGAAATTGAAGATTTACATCGAAAGGTTCATCAATTATATAACGATTTCGATAAAAATGAATTGAATGAAAAAAAGATTTTAAAAAAAATCTTAAAAAAACTTTTTGGGAGAGAAAGTGTGGTTGGGAAATTAACCAGTGGAGATTTATCAAATATGAACTTGATAAAGTCTTTCTTAGATTGGCCCATCAAAGAAGGAAAATAAGTTAATTTGCCTATATAATGGTTATTTGCTATTAAACTTCATAATATTTCGATCTTTTAATAAAATAATGAGGCTTGAAAAACTTTCTATAAAAGATTACGATCGAATTTTAGAAATTTGGAAAAAAACAGAACTATCCGTGGGATCTTCTGATACTAAAAAACAAGTAAAACGGATGATTGAAAGAAATCCCAAGTTATGTTTTGTGGGAAAAGTAGATAATAAGATTGTCGGAGTAGTTATGGGAGGTTTTGATGGAAGACGAGGGTATGTTCATCACTTAGCTATTGATCCTAATTATCAAAATAAAGGTTTTGGGAAATTAATGATGGAAAAATTAATGGAAAGATTTAAGAAACTCAAAGTACATAAAGTTCATCTCTTTGTTGAAAAAAGGAATGAAAAGGTTATTAATTTCTACAATAATCTGGGATGGAACCTAAGAGATGACTTGATAATGATGAGCTATGTTCCAGATCACAAGATTTACAAATCCTCTATTTAAGTATATTTTCTCACTTCTTAATTGCCTGAAGGCTTTAATTCAATACCCTCTGTTTATTCATGATTTTACATATTTGAAAAATCATAATCTAAGATGAATCTATGGTAAGATATAATTATTTGAGGATAAATGAAAAGCTGACAAGGAGCCCTACATTATTTCTAATCTTTCTATAGATTTTTTAATAAATATTCAATTGAGAAAACTAGGTTATTTTTAGTTTACCTTCTTGGAAACGAAATTTAATTCTCACGACTCCACTCAAGAGCAGATCTCAAGAGAATACGGGTGAAACCCTACACCCTCTATCCCGTCCGCCCAGAGCTTCATGCTCTAAGAAAAATAACCAAATAACGGTAATAAATACGACGAGAGCGATAGTTTAATAATTTTCGATGACAACCATGAAAGAGAAGGGAAAATTAAAATTATCTAAAACTATAAGATTTAAATAAAACCTCGATAAAATAGATACTAATCAAAAAATCTAAAGATAAAAATTATGACAGAAGATGATATAAAAGAATATTGGATGGAAAATTGGCCGAAAGAAGTACCCAGGAATATTGATATTCCCGAGATCTCTTTAGGAGAATTTTTACGGGAGACCGCAGATGATTATCCAACCTCTCAAGCGATATTTTTTGAGGGATGGCGATGTACGTATGAGGAATTAGACAGAGCAGTTGACCAATTTGCCACTGGGCTTTCTAAAATGGGGATTGAGAAAGGAGATGTGATAGCAATTGATCTCCCGAATTGTCCCCAATTTATCATTGCGTTCTTTGCTATTGTTCGAATCGGAGCCATAGCTAACCCAATCATACCATTAAATCGCTTTGTGGAAATAGTTCATCAAATAAATGATTCTCAGGCAAAAATGATGATCATATTAGATACTCTTTATGAAGAGAATCTAATGGGAAAAGACTTAAGTAAAATGAAGAGCTTAGAACATATTGTTTTAACGGGAGTTTCCGAATATCTTCCTAAAGTTAAAGCCATAATAGGAGGACTTCTTGGAAAGGTACCTCGAATGAAAGATTGGCCGATAAAAGCAGGAGAAGTAAGTTTTCTGGAATTTCAATCAATCTTAGAGGAGGGATATCCCATTGATCTCCCGAATGTGGACATAAATTCAAAAGAGGATGTTGCTGTACTTATTTATACAGGTGGGACGACGGGAGTTCCAAAAGGAGTTAAAACAAGTCATTATAATCTTGTAGCAAATGCGCATCAAGGAAATACATGGTCCATATCTCAAAGACCAGAATTGGAAGCAACTATTGGAACGGGAGGAATGTTTATTGTACTACCGTTGGCACATTCTTTTGCTCTTTCTATTGGAATGAACATCGCGGTTTCTAATGCATATAAGATGATATTGTTTCCAAGACCTCCAGAACCAATTTCTAAAATGCTTAAAGTGATTAAAAAAGAAGACGCTACGTTTGGACCAGGTGTTCCTACGCTTTGGAATAAGATAAATTTGGATCCTGAAACCTCAAAATATCGAGGGGAATTAAACTCTTTAGTTGCATGTTTAAGTGGAGCTTCCGCTTTGCCTTTAGAGGTTAAAAAGGAATTTGAAAAAATCACTGACTCGACCATCATCGAAGGATATGGAATGAGTGAAGCAAGTCCCCTTTTAACAGCTTCTCCATTCAACGAAGATCTATATAAGGAGAACACGGTTGGATTTCCCGTTTCAAATACCTTAGTCAAAATTGTTGATGTAGAAGATGGAAAAAAAGTACTTGATCAGTGTCAAAGCAATAATTGTGAAAATTGCGGTCCAGATCAGAGTAAGTATATCGGGGAAATATGTGGAAATGGTCCTCAAATTATGCTAGGTTATCTTAATAGACCTGATGCAACAGAACATGCTCTCAGAAAAGATTCAAAGGGACGAATCTGGTACTATACCAGCGATATAGGATGTATTGATAAAGATGGCTATCTACATATCAAAGATCGGAAGCGAGATATGATAAAATATAAGGGACATTCTGTTTTTCCAAGAGAAGTTGAGGATTTGATGTATATGAACGAAGCAATAAATGAGGTGGGAGTTGTAGGAGTTCCAGACCCAGAAGTTGGGCAAAATATTAAAGCGTTCGTATCTCTTAAGTCAGAATATCAAGATAAAGTCTCTAAACAAGATTTAGAAGAATGGTGTAAAGCGAATATATCTCCCTTCAAATATCCTAGAATGATTGAAATTGTACCAGAGCTACCAAAATCAGTTGTTGGAAAAATTCTCCGACGAGAATTAAGAGAGGAATAACAAATACTTTTTTTTTATTATTAATTTGCTTTAATTTTTCTTAGCTAATTATCTAGTTAAAGGAAAAGCAATAAAAAGAAATGGAATGAATTTTTCTAATTATTAGAAATTTCTAAAGAAATCTTTAACGAAGTTTTTAAAATCCTTTTCAATTCTTTCAAAAGTTCTTTCAAGTTTTTCTGCTCTTTTTTTAAAAAGATCTTCACGAATGTCTACAAAAGGAGAAGCTCTTGTATTAGTTTTTCTGGTTCTTTGCTTAAATGACTTAAATGGATCTCTGAAGAAATCATTGAAATTAAAAGATGTAGTCTTAAAACCACCGAAAAAATCTTCCGCCATTTTTGAAAAATCATTAAACGGATCTATCCTTTCTGGAGTAGTACGTAATATATCATATGCTTCTTGTAGATTTCTAAATTTTTCAGATGCATCGGCATCCGTTTTATTGAGATCGGGATGATATTTTTTTGCTTTTTTGCGATAAGCAATTTTGATCTCGTCTTCACTAGCCTCATTGTTTACTCCTAAAATAGCTCTACACTCTTTATCGGATTTTTCTGGTGTCATTATCTTAATAAACTGAAAGATTTTTATAATTGTATATTAAACAATCCTTTCATTGAAGAAAATATAAATTTAAAGTTAAAAATTTTAGTATTTTAAAAATGAAATGTAAAGTTTAATTGATATTGGTTAAATTATTTTCTCTTTTCTAATGGGATCAACTTAATTGCCTTCTGTGGACATCGGTGATAGCAGACTGAACATCCTCCACAGGATCTTTCTGATTTAATGGTTATTGCTTTTCCATCTTTTCCCAAAATCCTAAGATTTAATGGACAAAAGGTAACACAAGTTCCGCAAGAAATACAAATTCCGAGGGTTACTGCCTTATAAGTTAATTCGGAAAGTTCTCGAAACTTTTTCTTTAAGTTGCTAGAAACCAAATCTTGGACCTTCTTAGATTATTTTATAAAATAAAAATTGAATAAGATTCAATAAAAAAAAGAAATTCATGGTTAAAATAAATATTCTTTTAAGATATTTTTGAGGTAGCTTTTTTTAGTAACTCTTCAGCTCCTTTTGTAAAGCTTGATAAAATATCATCAACATCTTTAATTTCATGGATAACGCCGCACGATTGCCCTACAGGAATAGCACCATTTTCGACGTCACCTTCAGTATAAACAATTTCATAATGTTTCAGATCTTCCAAATATTCATCAATAGTAAAACCTAATTCTTGCTCTATTTTTTCTTCCTTGCTTATTACTTTTCCATGCTTCATAGCGTATTTATTCTTTAGGAGTCGTATGGGACCAAACCCTCCTGTGGTAAGGACTGTATCTCTATCTTCCGCTGGAGGGATTAAATCCTTATAGTTAGGATGAAATTCACTATCTGTAGATGCAATAAATCGAGTACCCATTGCAACAGCATCAGCACCCATTGCTATACTTGATGCTATTCCCTCTGCGGAAGCTATACCACCGCAAGCGATTATAGGTACATTAGGATATTCTTTAACCAATTCTTGAAGTAAAACTAATGTAGTAACTTTTTCATAACTCTGATGCCCACCTCCTTCTGTGCCCGTAGCAACAAGTCCATCAATTTTATTTTTAACTGCTTTTTCTGCGAGAAATCTTACTGGAGTTACATGAGCGTGAAAAATGTCTGGTGCCTTTTTTTGAAGTAATCCAGTGGCGAAACTTGTTCCTCCTGCACTAGTCAATATATATTGCATTTGCTCCTTTAATTTAGGATTTTTTTTACGCCAAGAAATGATTTTCCTTAACATAATTTTATGATCCGTTTGAACACGAGCAACTCTAACATTTACTCCAAAGGGCTTATCCGTATGTTCTATAACTCTTTCCATCTGTTTCTTCATATCCTTTATTGGGTTCTTTCCTTGTAGGGTAGCATGGCTTAATACACCTAAACCCCCCGCTTCAGAGGTAGCAATAGTAAGTTCCGTGGTGTAAAAAGGACCCATAGGAGCACTCATTATTGGATATTTAATTCCAAATCTTTCGGTTAATCTGGTTTTAATCATTTTCTTTTCTAACTTTTCATATTATTAGGATTATTATTATAAAATAATATTTTGATCTTTTTCTTAAAAAAGGTATCTATTCTATACTAAGATTTTTCATGAAATGCAGCTGATTGAGATCTTTACAGGAATAAATTGAAAAAAATAGGCTTTATCTGATTATATAGAGATAATTTGAGTTAAAAAAAATTTTAGAGAAAATTTATTTATTCTTCTTTTAATTCTCTTCTTTTAATTTTACCAACTAATGTTTTTGGTAATTCTTCGATAAATTGGATTTCACGTGGGTACTTATATGGACTTATATTTTCTTTTGCCCATTCTAACATCTCTTCTTCTGTAATCTTTCCCTTGAACTCTGGTTTGATTGAAATAAATGCTTTTATTGTTTCGCCCACTCCTGATGGATGTGGAGCTCCAACAACTCCAACTTCGTTTACAGCAGGATGTTGATAAATAAGGTTTTCTACTTCAGCTGGAAAAACACCGTGTCCCTTATACTTAATCATATCACGTTTACGATCTTTAATGTGTAAATAGCCTTCTGCATCGATACAAGAGATATCAGAGGTATAATACCAGATCCTCCCTTGAGAATCTTTTCTCAAAGCTCTTTCTGTTGCTTTTGGTTTATTTAAATATCCAAGCATAACTTGTGGACCGTGGACACAAAGTTCTCCGATATATTTTTCGGCTTCCTTTGGATCACAGTCATCACAATTAGAATTGGGACAAATCGGCAAAAGTTGAGTACCCTCCTCAACATCCATAATTTTAATCAGAGTATCAGATACAGGCAATCCAGGAGATCCAACTTTATATCTGTGAAAAGGTCCTGCAGTCACAATAGGCGCAGTTTCGCTGGCTCCATATCCTTCTATGATTAAAGCGCCTGTCAAAGCTTCAAATTCTCTTTTTACTTCGGGGGGAAGTGCGGAACCTCCACTCAAACAAGCCACTAGAGAATCCAACTTTCCCTTATATTTCTCACTATCGGGATCCTGATTTATTTGGTTATACAAAGTTGGAACTGCTGGAATATAAATCCCATCCTCTTTCATTAGTAATTTCAAAACCTCAGATCTCTTTTCCGGAGGAGAGGGGAATAAAATAAGCTTGTATCCTGCAGAAACTGCTAAATTCATGCCAGTGGAGAGTCCAAATACGTGTCCAAACGGTATTAAACATCCAGAACCTCCTTTTCCTCTCAAACTCTTCGTTTCTGGAACTTGATTATATAACCATTCAGTCCCTTGTTCAGCGTTGGCAAGTAAATTTGAATGAGACAGTTTAACTCCTTTTGGTACTCCAGTAGTTCCTCCCGTATAGATTAAAGTTCCAGGATCTTTTTTAGGATTAATATTTACGTTTGGAGTTTCAGTAGATATTCCCTTTTCAATCATATCTTGAAACTTATGAAAGCTAATATTATTCACTTGTTCGGGCCATAATTTTTCTTTCATATGAGGGATTTTTCCTAATAACTTTCCAAGAAACCCTTTAATAGTGGATAAATATTCTGCAATTCCAGTTAAAACAATATGTTCTAAGCTCTTCATTTTACTTAAGTCTTTTCCCATTAGATACCCCTCATAGAGGGCATCCAAAATGATTAAAGCTTTACTTTCTGAATCGTTTACTTGATAAGCAATTTCTACGAACTTATGCAAGGGAATTATTGGATTTACAATGGCTCCTAGTTTTACAATCGCATAATAGGCGATTATAAATTGAGGACAATTCGGGAGATCTATCGCGACCACATCTCCCTTTTTTATTCCTATTTGAGCAAGAGATGCTGCAAATTGATCTACTAACTCCTTTAATTCCTTGTAGGTGCATCCCCATCCTTCAAAATAAATTGCTTGAGACTCTGGAAATTCGTTTACGGTATTTTCAAACATTTGTCCTAAAGTAATATCCTTGTATTCAATACTTCGGGGCACTCCCTCTGGATAATAATCTAACCATGGTTTTGGTATATCTTTACTCAATTTTTGTTCACCATTTTTTAAAATATATAGTTAAATATTAGGCGTAAGTAGTATATAAAGATCCCCATCAAGTCAATTATTAGATGGTATATCTACTTTTTAATCCTATTCGTTCATTCCAAAACTGGTTGAAGATTTCAATAATACATTATTCCTTGGTTAATAATTATTTTTTTTAGATTCTCATTTTCTGCAGCTTAAAGAATTAAATACTTTCTTATCGATAGTTAAAATAATCTAATCAATTATTAAAAATGAAAAAAGATAAAACTAAATGGTGAAATGTAATTTGCCAA
>CAZZIC010000079.1:0-18493 GCA_964653985.1 uncultured archaeon
ATTGGTTCAATATAAGCATCAATTACAATAAGATCTTCTTTAGGCGAAAAAGGTTTAACAATTTTTTTTTCAAAAATTTTTACTATCTTCCAATCTAACTTCTTTAATGAAACGTGTAATTTTTCCAAACCATCCGTGAGAGAATTAGGTTTTTCGGAAAATTGATAATGATGTATTATACCCCCCATTGAATCTAAAAGGTGGCACGCTACATCTAAATATTCCAAAGATTTTTCTGGAAGATTCATAATGATTCTATTGGCCCAGTTTTTTAGTTTAAAATGCAATGGATTATTTGGATATTTTAATTCAGAGACATCGATATTTTCGGCTATTATATTTCCTTTAATTTTATTCAATCGAATATTTTCCTCTAAATAAAAGAAAGCATTTGGATTAATATCAAACGCATATATTACTACATCATGATTTTTGGCAATTTCTATGGAAAATGGTCCGATTCCAGCAAATAAATCAACTATATGCTCATTTTTATCAAAATCTTTAGATATTATTCTTTTCCTTTCATAAAATAAACGTGGAGTATAAAAAGTTTTTTTTACGTCAAGTTTAAATCTACAATTGTTTTCCTTATGGATTGTTTCGGAGATATCAGATCCAAACAATAAATTAAGATCTCGAATTCTATATCTTCCTCTAATTTCACTAGCTTTTTCATATACGGTCTTAACATTTTTATTAATATAAGCAATTGCCTTTGCAATTTCTTGTTTATATTTTTGAATATTTCTCGTTTTTTCAGACTCTTCTATATTGAATTCAACAATCGCAATTTCACCAATAATATCATAAGATTTTGGAATAAATTCGAAGAATCTTTTTGGGATTTTTTCTTTTAGGTATTCTTCTAATGATCTGGGGCGAAAATCTTGGTTTGCAATCCCTTTATTGAATTCAACTTTAAATGAGAATTTTTCTCCGATTAATCTAACTAATTCCTTGATTAGTTCTTTATTATTTATTAGAGGAAAACAAATCCAATCATCTTCATGAAGTATCTTATACCTGTTGTTTAATACATTCCTATTATTAAAAGTGGATTTGATTAAGTTAATGAACTCCTCTCCTTTCTTCTGTTTGACTCGAATATAAGGAATTATATTTGAATTATCATCCATTATCGATCATCAAAAAAATATCAAATTTAATATTAGGTGTTTTTAGCTTATTAACTAAATTTCGATCAAGATCGATAGCTGCTTTCGTACAATTTATCAATACAGTTCGATCACTAACATAATTACTCTTTCTAAACACCATATCGATAGGATCTTTCAACTTTAAATTTGAACTCCCATAACCATAAAAGGAATCTTTTAATTTACCTAATTTAATAATAATTTTAAATCTTTTACCCTTTTTAATTGCTCTTTTAATATTTTGGTTTAAATCCCGACAACTTTTTGATGCCTTAATTCCAACAATACAATTGCCATTTTTTGTAAGATATTTATCTTTAGTAATTTCGATAGTAGAATTATGATTACATAAAATATTTTTATGTCCGTAAGCCTGGATTTTTTCCATACTATTCATTTTCATTGATTTTAGATAAAAATTCTAATAATTTTTCAATCTCATTAAAAATGTTAAAATAATTTTCAAAGTTCAGTTTTAACGATTGAATTTGTTCTTTAAGCATTTCTCCATTAAATATCTCCTCTTCATGAAATTTATTTATAAATCTTTCTGGAATATAAACAAGACAACTAAGGTAATGATTTTTGTGGATATCAAAATACTTTTTTGTTCTATGATAGCTTATTTTGTAGATATTCTGATTAAAAGTTTCAGTGCTGAAGATTTCACATTGTCCCATCGGATAGGATGAGATTAATTCTATGGGAATAATTCCAAAAAGTGGCGACCAGAATCCAACATGGAATTCTTTTCTATTTGTTTTACTATATTTATTTATTTTTTGAATCCAATTTTTAATATTGGGAGAATTCATTCCAGTGATATCCAATTCAGGTAAAATTATAAGATATTTCGCTGAAGAGGGGGGACGATAGGAAGTTTTTAATTTTTTAAGATATCGGATTATTATCGGCCTGTAAAAATCAACATAAGAAGTAATAAGTCTGCCATGCTTTTTGTATCTTTTTTCATGAAATTCAAAAAGTTTACAATAATTTATAACCTTCTCTCTTGCCTTCATTAATTCCGGATGACTATGAATCCTCTGTGCGACTAGTTCCCATAAATTTCCTTCTTTAATACTTTGTCTAATAGTTTTTAATTCTGAAAATGATACGTGTAAATTATGTCTTGAAAGAAGTTCGATTTTTTTATTTTTCTTAAAAGATTTAATTTCTCTTGGTGTATATTTAGAGCAAATAGGACAATTGCAAGGAAATTCATCGAGATCTTCTAATCTCTTAGTACCAGTTGATAAGCTAAAATAACGGTTCTCTTTAGCATAAAGAATATAAGCAGCTGAATCCATTAAATCACACCCACAAGCTACGGCTAATGAAAAGAATTGGGGCAGACCTAATCCAAACATATGTATTGGTCTATTGGGAATGATATGTTTTTTTACATTCAATAAGATATTTATAACTAAATCAAACCGATATTCTAACAATGGCTTAACTAAACCACCGATGGCGAATACAGAAAAATCTAACTTGCTCATCTCCTCAGAGCTCTTTTTAAGAAGTTCTGGAAACTTACCTCCGTGAATAGGTCCGAACCAATGACAATTTTCATTTCTTCTCCTCTTAATATTTTCCTTAGCTCTTTTTAATGTTTTAGATACTTTCATCTTGGCAATTTCATAAGAATCCTCCATTTGTACCGGTAAATCCAATATAACTGGAAAATCGGAGTTAATTTCTTCTTGAAAATGTTCAATCTCAGCTGGCTTTATATCAATATCGCTTTTATTATACATATACTGCTGGAAAGCTCCGCTATCCGTGGCTATTAAGCCATTAAAATTGAAATAATCATGTAAACCTTGCTCAATCAGAGTTTCTCTTAATTTTTCGTTTTGATAACTAATATATGAATTAGTAAATATCGCTTGGACCCCAAATTTCTGGAGCTCTAAGGGAGATATCAAGTTCCTAAGAGGATGGACTACGGGTAATAAATTAGGTGTAATCATCTGTTTTCCGTTTGTATCTAATTTCCCAATTCTGCCTAAACCGTCTGTATCTGAAATTTCAAATTTCAAGTTTTATCAACTCACAATTAATCAAAGAATCTGTTCAATCTATTCTCTTTATTTAATTTTTCTAACCAATCAATTTTTCCAATTAAATAATTATTCATATCCTTTTGACGTTTTAACAAATCAATAATAACTTGGGCTGTTTCGTTCACCGATTTATTAGTTGTATCTATTTCTAATTTTGGAGCATTTATTTCTTTTTCTAGTATGTAATTTGCACAAGTTCCCAATATTTCACTCTGTATATTTTCTTTTATTTTTCTATTAGAATAACCTCTCTGTTTTAACCTCGAATATAATTCATCTGGAGCACATCTTAAAACAAAAGCAATATCGATATTCTCCCTCGGAACAATATCAGCATAATGAGATTCAATTAAAAGATAAGCAATATTTTTCTGCTTATAACATTCTATCACTTTTTGGATATGTGGAATTAGTCTACTAAAATCCGCAACAAAGGTGTCTCTGACCGTATCATAATCAATTGTATAATTTTCCGATATTACTATCTTATTTAAAGAAATTAGTTTAGCAGATATCATTGATGATATCTTTTTAGATGTAGTTGTTTTTCCACATCCTGGTGTTCCAGAAATTATCGCTATTTTCATAATTACTGATGATTTTAATATTATAAGAGTTGAGTGCTTATAGTTTTAAAACATTTTTAGGTAAATAAAGTTTTAAAAAGGTGAAAATTAGACTCATAATGGGAAAGCGGGGATTCGAACCCCGGGCCTCACGGTTATCAGCCGTGCGCTATACCAAGCTAAGCCATTGGAGAGAAGTCTCGAAAAAGAGAAATTCACTCTCCCAGCTTTACAATCCCTTTAAAATTATAAGAGTATTATCATTTAAAATTTAAGATAAATTAAAAAGTTTTTTGAAATAAAACAATCTATTTATAATATATGAATGATCCTTTAAGTTATTCGATAGTAGGATTACAAGAATTTATTATAAGTTTTGAAAATTATTGTAAACCTTGTGATATTCAACAATATTGTAAATATGGACAAGATAATCCTTTTACTGTTAAAATTAATTGTAATGATTTGAACAGATCTAAAGAGAAAATCAAGTCTGACCAATTTCAAGATTTACAAAAAAAAGCAGACATTTCCCTTACCTACGATGATCTTATTAAAAAAGTAAAAATCAATCTTACTGCTATTTTCTCAAAATTATGGAAGGAAAAAATAAAAGCAAATAAAGAAGAAATAAGATGTTTAGATTCTCGTAAAACTGACCCGATGCTTGTAACTCAGCAAGGACAAGATTGGTGGCAAGACTTTAACTCTATCATGAAAGAAATAAACAAGGAATGTGAAAAAATCTTATAAATCACGAGTAAAATTCATATTTGATTTTATAAATTATCCTTCAAATTTTAACTTAAAGTTGACTTTTAATATTTTATCTTGTAAGTTAATTAATGTCAATAGGATTGAAATCTATTGATCCGAAAGAAATAATTAGAGGAATTTTTTTTGGATTAGAAAATTGGTGTAGAAATTTTAATCAATTTTCGGAAATATTCTTCAGAATTCTTAAATATATTTTTGTTTCTTTATTATTTATTGTTGGGGTTTTGATTCTGCTTAAACTCAGAGGAATATATTTTAATAATAAGGTAAAGGAAACCGAAAATAAATCTAATGAGAAGAATGAATTTCTTAATAGAGTACGAATGATTGTAGGGATAATCTATATATTCATCGCATTTGGAATTTTAGGAAATTTCTTGGTTTATTTTCTGATCTTAATTCTTGATCCAATACCTGATAGGTTAATCTTCACCTTCATTAATTTTGGAGAAAAAATTGATCCTTTTTTTATGAATAGAATAAGTGATATTGATAAAAGTTTATACCCCCATGAAAAGACGATATATTATTCTGTAGCATTTGCTTCATTAATAGCAGTCAGTCATTTATCCCTCAGTTGTTGGTTTTTTATCATTAGCAGTCGTCCTTCCAATCCTCGTAAAAATTTGATGCATTTAATATCCTCATTAGGTGAAAGTATTTTATTCGGTTTTACAACTTTTTTACCTTTTTTTGTATAAAATTTGGTATATATATAAACAAAGCTTTAAATATGTAAGTTGAATATATATTATTTACACAAAGTAGGTATATGAGTTTGTGTTTTATGAGGTAAAAAAATGTTATCGAATCACTTCGAATTTAAGATCTATTTATGAATTTCTCACGGGGTTTATAATAATACGTAGATAATGCTCATAATCTTTTATAATTGAAATTATTTAAAAAGTCTGTAATTAAATCAAATTTATTTGTTTAAAAGAGGATTGATATGGAAATAAAGTCTGATGTTAGTGGTTTTTCGAATTTATGCCCTGAATGTGGAGGAAAGGCTATTGAAATTCAAGAGAGAGGGGAAACTGTATGTTGTCAATGTGGATTAGTTATAATTGAAAGAGAAATTGATACAGCACATAGTGGAAAAAGAGCATTTACTAAACAGGAAAAAGAGCAAAGAGAGAGGACAGGATCTCCAATATCTATTTTATTACCGGATATGGGTTTAAGTACTGTTATTGATAAAAATAGTATAAAAAGCCCCGATCTTAAAAGAGCTGCCAAATGGAATTCCAGGATGACCTGGGATAAAAGAAATATGTTAATTGCTACTACGGAACTAAAGAGAATTAGTAGCAATTTAAATTTACCTAAATATATAAAAAAGGCAGCAATTAGATTATATATTGAAGCTTTTAAGAAAAAACTTCTTCGAGGGAGATCAATAAATGGAATGGTCGCTGCTTGCTTGTATTTTGCTTGTAGAGATCAAAAAATTCCAAGAACTTTACAAGAAATTTTAGATCAAACAAATATCAGTGCCAAAAACGTTAGACGATGTTATAGAACCTTAATTAGAGAATTGAAATTAAAAGTACCCTCAACCGATCCGATTTCTCTCATACCGAGATTTATTGCGGAATTAGGACTTAATGCGAATGATGAAAAAACAACTATTAAAATATTAAAAACATTTATGGCTAATTTTTCAACGAGTGGGAAAGATCCTAAAGGATTATGTGCGGGATCTTTATATTTGGTTTCAAAGGTACATGACAAAAAGATTTCTCAAAAAGAAATAGCTAATTTAGTCGGAGTGACAGAAGTCACTTTAAGATCACGGTATAAGGAATTAGTCAAAAAATTAAAAATTAAAGTCTAATTTTTTAAAATTCTATAATTTTTCCTTTTGTAGCATCTTTATGAAATCAGGAAGTGTTAGTAGATATCCTTGGGCGTTTGGTAACTTCTTCTTTACTTTCATGAATAACTGAGAGTAATGATGAGCTTTTTCTTTTTGTTCTAATACATCATTCCTTGATTGCTCTCTTATAGTTTCAACAGGATTACCTTTCATTACTGATCGTGCTGGAATAATCAAACCTGGAGGTACTTGACTTTTTTTCATAATGATTGCCCCTTCCCCGATTGAACTTTCTTCATATATTAAAGACCCTTCCATTATTTGAACATAATCTTCTAGGAAACATCCTAAAATAGTAACTCCTGTCTCTAAAATACAATACCTTCCTATATTTATTGGGCTCTTCTGAGAACGAGTAAATAATATTACTCCATCAAAGATTGTGCTATAATCTCCAATATTAATTTGTGAGGATTCTGCCCTTAATATTGAGCCAGGCCATATAATAGCATTATCGTTTACAACAACATCCCCTATTAAAGTAGCCATAGGACTTACATATGCATTCTCACTAATATTAGGTTGTTTTCCGTTATATTCTAGTAAAACCATTTTATTTCACTTTTTTGATTTTTATAACAATAATCTTAATTATGATATATGAATACTTTTTATTTTATTATAAGAATTTTCATATTTATTGTTTTTTCTGGAAACTTCTTATAAAAAAATGTCGAATGGAGATTTTGATTCAAAAACCATAAATTCACTATATGGAAATTCTAAAGATAAATAGTTAGATAATTTTTTTAAAGCAATAATTTCATTATTGTTTTTACATATTTTAATCAAATTAATACCTTCATCCATTGCATTTGTTATTTCTTCATGAGTAAAATGACTAGAAATATAGCAATCATAAGTTTTTTGAAAGATTTTTTTGGATAAATTAATATTGAAATCTAAAAATGTTTTTTCAAATATACACACATTTTTAATGGTAGCATCTAATTTTCCAAAATATGAAATAAATTTCATATTTAAATTTAATTGAACTCTTTCCATTAGATCTTTTAATTTTATATAATTTGAATCGTTTCTGTTATTGAAAGAACAAATACGACCAAAAGGAATCTCCTGATTATCATTGACTTTTATATTGATCATTCTTTCTAACTGTAAATATAATGATTCTATTAAAGTATCAAGAATTCCTCCTTCTACAAAATTAAAAGATTTATTTAAAATGTAGACCGATACAGGAAATTTTGAAAGAAGAATCAATTTTTGTCTTAGATTATCATTAATATTAGATATAGGTCTATTAAAAAGAGGATTTAAAGATATTATCAAATTAACTTTATTTTTAAGAGCAACATAAATTGTATCATTGGTTAAATCTCTAGTTAATAGAACCTTCTTTATCACTTTTTTACTGTCATTTGTTCCATATTGTAAGCCATAGAAATCAAAATTTAGATCAATTATTTCCGGTGCAAATTTTCGTTCTATTACGTCGATCAATTTGTTTAAATACATTTTACACATTCTTTTTATATTATCTTTAAAATTTAAAATCAATTAAAATAAATGTCCCAATAAATTTTTTATAAATTATATTTATTAAAATATAAAAGTGAAGTGTATGTCATCTAAAACTTGTCTTTTTTATTGCTTGTAAAATAATATTTCTATTTTTAATCGATAATAGATTAGATAGAGAAGAATATAATATCTTGCAAAATAGTATCAGAGCTACTGGTCAAGAAATAGACCATTCTCATTTACATATAATTCAAAAATCTTTTGGCGATCATAAAATTAAGTTGAAGATCCCTCAATAAGAAGTTTCTAAAGAGGAACTAACTGTCGTTCTAAAAAATTGGATAATTAACCTTTCATTTTTTTTAACAAAAAAATTTTAGTTTACTTTATAAGATTTTTGTTGAAAAAAATAGTGATATGAAATTTGAAAAATTAAAAAAAAAAATTAAAGAATATATTAAGGATGATTGGGGAGGTAATTTAGTCGAATATTCTTTACTAATAGGATTTGCATTATTTATTTTCTTCATAATGGTAACAGTAATAACATCAATGTTAGGATGGATGGAGGATCAGTCTTTAACCTTTTTGGAATTGATTAATGGTATTGGAGAATAATAGATAATTTTTTTTCGTAGACTTTTTGTCTACAAGTTTTTTATTGATTATTCAAAAATCATAAAATATGCTAGAAAGAATTTATAAACGAAGAGAACTGATAGCATTTATAATTCTTCATTCATTTATAAAATTACTCAAAACCTGTTCTATTCCCTTATTGTTACAATCCTATCATTTTCAACTTTAAATTGGAATTTGTCGGCCCATTCAATATAAAACTCCCAAAAAATTTCTTTTGTTATATTTAAATATTCTATAAAATTTTCGATTGAAATACTTTCGGTTCTTTGAAAAAATTTTTTAATATTTTCTTCAAAGTCTTTTTTATTTCTCTTTATGGTTAATTTCTTAACTTTTTTCTCTCTTAATTGTTTGAGATTTTCAATATTTTTAGCCCCTTCTTTAAAATACTCTATAACAATATATTCGATTACTTGTGATCGACTAGCTCCTAAGATTCCTATGTAATCGTCTATTAAATCCATCGTAAATTCTTGGAGAGTAATTTGCGTTCGCTTTGTTTCTGACATACTTTTTCTTAGGAGATGTTTTTTATTTATATTTGAAATTTTTTTTTTTAATCTTATTTTGCTGGTTATATATAATATAAAAATTATCTTTATAAAGCTTCATCTTTGTGTTAATAATACATAAATATGCAACTTTAAATATAATTTAATTCATATAATATTTAAGGACATAAAAATCTGTTATGTCCTAATTAAGTCGAATATATGTCGATTATTGGAGGAATAATTTATGGCAAATGAAGTATTCTCACAAAATTTCCTTGAATCTAATCAGGAAGACTTATTAACTCCCTTACAACACAACTTAATAGTAAAATTAGAGAAAGATGGACCTTTAACGCGAAGACAATTAGTAAATAAGTTAAAAACACCTAGAACGACCATCTATGATAATTTAGTAAAATTGCAAAAAAATAAAGTAGTAGAGAAATTTTCTCGAAATAATGGTAAAAGAGGGAGACCAAAAGTTTTCTGGAAAATAAAGCAGGAATAAAAATAAATAAAAATTTTTTTTCAAACTTATCTTTTTATCTCGTATTTTAATAATTTTTAAAATTAATGTAACTCATTTTGAGATTAAAATCTGTATGTAGCATTTTATTATAGACACCTATATTTCCAGTGGAAAAAATTTTATTAAATTAACAAAAAAAAAATATTTAATTTATGTATATTAAATGGATCCCAGTAGAAAATTAATGGATGATATTTAAATAATATTATCAAAGAGCTAACATTTATAATTTATTCAAAGATCTGGAAAAATTCCAGTGGAAATAAAGGAGTGTTTAGATAACTTTAACTTTTTTAAATAGATTATATTTAATTTAAAAAATCAGGAAAATAAACAGTTTAATCATTTCAGTTTTAGTAAAAAATTTGAGGTTTTTTTTTATCTCAGAAATTATTTTGGAATATAATAATACTCATTTATGCTTTTCTGATATTTATCCTTATTACTTCCAATTTTATTAACTCTTGGTCTCTTAGTTGATGGATCTCTTCTAAAAGTAATTTCCATTATTTTTAGAAATTCATTAAATCCATCTCTAAGATTTTGTGGAGCTAAAGCTACTCCTTCGATACCAGGAGATCCCCTAAATACTAAAATAGAATCAGCTATGAAATCTTGGGTAATAATATCATGTTCCACAACAAAGGCAGCTTTTTTTAATTCTTCAATTGATTTTCTCAATAACTGGGCTACTTGGAGTCGCATTTCAACATCTAAAAACGCAGAAGGTTCATCAAACAAATAAACATCAGCCTTTTTGCTTAATGTATCAGCTATAGCAACTCTCTGCATTTCTCCTCCACTCAATTCATCTGTTTTTCTTTCCTTTATACTTGATAAATTTAAATTGTTTATTAATCTTTTTTTATAGGATTGAGATAAATGCGGAGCAGTTTTAATATTTCTAATATATCTGGAAACTAATGTTTCTTTATCTAATTCAATATATTGCGGTTTTAAAGCAACATCTAATTCATTCTTATTGATTGAGGAAATATCCTGTTCTGATTTAATATTTTTAGCTATCAAGTTAATAAATGTAGACTTTCCAATACCATTAGGTCCCAATATTCCTATTATCTCACCCGCATGGATCTCACTTCCAGAAACTTCTAGATGAAAATTGCCTAAAGTTGTTTCCATATCTTGATAAGAAAAAATAACTTCACCAGAATCAAAAAGAGATTCTTGTGGGGGTCGTTGATGAAACCTAATTGCATCATCTCTAAATCTAACATTTTCATCCTTAATATATCCATTAAGATAAATATTAATACCTACTCTGACTCCTTGTGGATGGGAAATAATTCCGTAAACTCCGGCCTTACCATATAGTAAAGAAATGTAATCACTCAAATAATCTAAAATTGCTAAGTCATGCTCTACCACTACAATTGTTTTTTCTCTCTCTGTTAAAGTTCTAATTAACTTAGCCATATTTATTCTTTCCCTAACATCTAAATATGAGCTAGGCTCATCAATTAGATAGACATCTCCATCCTTTAAGAATGCAGCAGCAATAGCAACTCTTTGAAGTTCTCCCCCAGATAAAACTGAAATGTTTCTATCTAATATCTTAGTTATATTTAAGTCATCTGAAATTTCTTCTAATTGGTCTCTTACATCATTTTTTTTTAATATATCATAAACTTTTCCTGAAACAAATTTTGGTATAGTTGTGATATTTTGAGGTTTATGAACAATCTGAATTTTATCTTCCTTAATATCAGTGAAATATTGTTGAAGCTCTGAACCTTTAAAATAATTAATAATTTCTTTCCAATCTGGACTATTTTCCCCGAATCTACCAAAATTAACCTTTAAATCCCCAGACAATACCTTCAATAAAGTACTTTTTCCTATTCCATTCTGCCCTATTAATCCTAAAACTTTTCCTTTTTTTGGAACCGCCATTCTAAATAAAGAGAATTGATCAGGACCATATCTATACGTTATTTCACTTTTTAATGGATCTGGGAGGTTTACAATGCTAATTGCATCAAATGGACATTTTTTTATGCAAATCCCGCACCCGGAACAAAGACTTTCTGTGATTTCCACTTTATTAATATCTTCATTTAAAATAATTGTTTTATCTCCAGTTCTAACTCTTGGACAATATTTTATGCACGGTTTTTCTCCAAAAGGACTACATTTGTCTGGTTTGCAGCGATCTTTATTCAAAACGGCTATTCTCATTATATCTTCACTATGCTCTAAAATCATAAATCATAAATAAATTTGTTCATTAAACAAATAAAGGAAAAGCAATAATAGGAGATTAAATTGACAAAAGAATTTCCAATTCATTGGTTAGAAGATATAGTTAAAAAAATCGATAATAGAAATGTGGAAGAAATCACATTAGCTACTGGAAAAACTCCATCTGGACATATCCATATAGGAATTCTAAGGGAGATTATAATCTGTGATGCTATTAGAAGAATTTATGAAAAAAGAGGCAAAGATGTAGAATTTTTTCTATTTATGGATAGTTTTGATGCGGCAAAAAGGTTTCCCGATTATATTTCAAAAGAATTTCAAGAAAAACATTTAGGAAAGCCTTTTTTTATGATTCCTTGCCCCTATGAAGATTGTAAATGTGAAAGCTTTGCTTTCCATTTTGGTAATGAATTAATTAGTACTTTTTCAGATTTTGGAATAAAAAATGAAATCATTTGGACCCATGAACTGTATAGGCAAAAAGAAATGCAAGAAAAAATTAAAAAATCATTGCATAATACAGATATAATTAAAAAGATCTTAAGAAGCTATATTCTCCCTACATTAGATGAGGATAAAAAGGAAAAATTTATTGAAATGCAAAAAAATTGGATGCCGGTGATGGTAATATGTGAAAAATGTAACAAAATTCAACATAAAAAAATGGATGGTTCTATCTTACCAAATAGAGTTAGGAGATTTGATAAAAATGAAAATACCGTCCATTATACTTGTCCAGCATGCGGATATAAGAACGAAATCTCAATATATAGCGGAAGATTAAAATTAAACTGGCGTGTTGATTGGCCAGCGAAGTGGTCTCTTTTTAAAACTACATGTGAACCAGCAGGAAAAGATCACTGCGTTAAAGGTGGAGCCTATGATTCTGGATTAGAAATTTGTCAAAAAGTTTTTGGATACGAAGGTCCTATTAAGGTTCCATATGAATGGCTCAGATTAGGCGAGAGAGATATGAAAACTTCAAAAGGTATAGTTTTCACCCCTCAAAAATACCTTAAATTAGCTGACCCAGAAATATTCCGGATGCTAATATTACGTACAGACCCAATGAAACATATTTCCTTAAGAATTGAAGAATTACCACAATATTATGATTATTATGAAAAAATGGAAGAAGTTTTTTTTGAGGAAAGTTCCTCGGAATTGAGTAATGAAGAAAAGAAAATTCTAAATTTTCTTTATCCCCTCACTATAACTCACGAAATTCCAAAAAATAAACCCGAGAGAATTCCTTTAAATCTTATGATTTTCTTATCACAGATTCAAAATATATTAGATATGAAGGATCTATATGCAAAAGCAGAAGAGATTATGGATAAAGAAAGTTTTGAAAACTTAATCAGCTTTGAGAACTTTAAAGCCCAAATTAAGAAAACTAAAAAATGGATTAATGAAGTGAAAAAAATTATCAATGAAGTTGAAGATCCCAAAAAGAAAAGAGAGATTTCCAGAAAAATAACAATATTTGAAATACCAGAGAAAGTAAATAAAAATCTTGTTAATAATCTTGATAAAAAACAAATTGACGGAATTAGGCTAATAAGAGAGTTTCTTAAAAATAATGAAGAACTCACCGAAGAAAACATTCAAAATAAAATATTCAACGTTGCTAAAGAGCAGGTTGAAATATCTCCTAAGAAATTATTCCAAGCATTATATCAAGTTATATTGGGAAAAAAATACGGTCCGCGATTAGGTTCTTTTATTCTTTTATTAGATAAAGAATGGTTATTAAATCGATTAAATTTGTAAACAACATATCTATTTCTTGAAAATTCTTTTCCAGAAACTTTTTTTATCCTTTTTCTTTTTCATTTCTTCGTAGCATTCTGGACAATAAGTCAATCCTTCATCAATCATTTGTCCACATTTTTCACAATGCTTGTGTGGATAAACATATTGTTTATCTCCTTTTTTATATCTATCAAACTTACTCATTATTTTATCAAGTGTTTAGTCAATAATAATTTTTTTCACACCAGATTTATTGATGTTAATTTTAAAAAATTGAGCCTTCTTTAATTTCTCTAATATTTCTTCTGGATAATTGGGAAAATCTTTTTTAAAAAGAGTTTTATCTTCTATATATTTATACAAACTTTCCTTCCAGTATTTCTTTATTTTATCAATCTTTTGAGGATTTACTAAAGCAAAAACGCTACCTCCGCCACCAGCCCCTGTTAGTTTGGCTGCGTATACTTCTTCATTCCTCTCTATTATACTAATTAATATATTATTTGCTAAACCAATTCCATATTCAAATCCTGCATCATTCATAATCTGGTTCATAATTTTAGTATTTCTTTTAAAATATTCTCCTAATAATTTCCAATCATGCTGCATTAATGCAAATCTCGATTTCCAAGAAATTCTTTCCAACCTTTTATAATTTTTATATATTTTTTTATTTTTTTTAAGATATAACTCTCTTAATTTTTTGTGAACATTTCCGCTCTCATGAATTACGCCTGAATAGCAAATAATTATTGGCAATTGATTAATTCCATAAAGTTCATCGATCTGGTCATAAACAGCTATAGGCTCTTCTGAGATTTTTCTATGATTTAATTTCCCAAAATAGGAACAAAAGGCTAATCCTCCCCTGCTAATCACATAACGATCACCATAACCTGCTGTTATTTTAAGATCTTCATCTTCTATTTTTGTAGCCATTTCAGCAATTATATCCTTATTTATTATAAAATCTCTATTTTTAGTTATAATTGAAAAATTATTAATTAAATTGAAATATTGAGCAAATCCATAAATAATTGAAATTATAATTGCCGCACTCCCTCCTAAACCACTTTGTTTAGGTATTGTTGTAAGAATTCCTATTTCAAAATTTTCATTTAAAAATTTTTTCCAAAAATAGGAATTTGTTAAATAAAACCGATAGATGCTTGCATAAATCAACTTATTTGGACCATTAAGTCTTTTTTTTATATAGTCTAACTTTTTAATTATTTTTTCCTCATTTTTCAAGGTGAACTTAATATCTCCATTTTTTATTTTTTTAATATTATAAAATTTGATTGAAGAATAATTCTTTTTTCTTTTTATATAAAAAAATGAAGAGAGAGGATTTTCTTGCCCTTCTATAGCAACAGAGGGCATCCAAGAGTCTGCTTCGACTGCATCTAAGGGATTAATCAAATTAATCCTGGCAGGTGCTTTTACTACAATTTCTGGCTCTATTTTACTAAAAAAATTTTTAATTTTAAATATCAAAACTAAAACCTTATAAAGATTAATTAGTTGGAATGTTTAGAAAAATTATTGAAATTTTTATAAGTTTATGAAAAATCTTTTATGAAAATATGGAAAAGAAAGGAAAATTTGGTTTATTATCATATGTAATTGAGGGG
The DNA here is from genome assembly GCA_964653985.1 of uncultured archaeon. GTDB lineage: Archaea > Asgardarchaeota > Lokiarchaeia > Sigyniarchaeales > SOKP01 > CAZZIC01. Next base: position 15,217 of record CAZZIC010000079.1, read on the forward strand.
GAATTAATCTTTTATAATAGCTTAAATAAAAATAAAAAAGTTATTGCTATTTCCATAATAAAGATTAAGAACCTTAAAGAAATAATTTTGATTCTAAATAGATTTTTAAAAAAGCATTTTATTAATTGTTTCAGTATTCAGATAAGCATAGAATCTAAAGAATTAATGGTAATTATTAATCTTAAAAACAAGGATAAAAATGAGATCATAAGACATTACAATATCTTATTAGATGATATTAATAAAGCGGAATTAAAGATTTTCATTTTACGGGAAAAAGAGTTAGAAAGAAGGTATCTTAACATAATTTCCAAAGAAGTGGGAAATAAAGTGAATATAAAGCAACAAAATAATTATCTAATAATAAAGAATAATAAACAACTATTCAAAATCTATACTTTTAGTTTGAGAGTTAAGATATTGAATACAGAAAATTCTTTAATTCCGACTCTCTCAAAATTGGTTTCAAACCTAATTAACGGGGGATTTATCATTTTCAATTTTTATTTGAATAATACCAGCCAAATATCTATCGTAGGTTTTATAATCTGTTATTCATATGAAAAAAACCCTTTTTTGATAAAAGATAAAATTAATCAATTTTATGAGTCTGAATTTCTTGTAGAAATTGATCTAACATCAGAAAATATCTTTAAAGTTTTATGGAGAATTGCTTTTTCTGAAGATGAATCCTTCCGGTTTAAAAGTTATAAAAACATTTTTCTTTTCAATGATAATCTAAAGGTAAGAGAAATGAGATTTAATGAAAGATTAGAAACTAAATTAGTTGAAAATAACATAAAGTACATAGAAATAAGCCAAAATCTATTTTTAATAAAAGAAAAAGATTTATTTTTAATTGTGGATAAAATAAACTTTAAACTTATTTTTCAATTAATAAAAAAATTCTATTCTAAGTATTTTATATATATATTTGTTTTGACTGAAAAAATATATAAAGTCTTAATGAAAGTAGAAAAAATTGATTTATTAAAACAAATAAGGATTATAAGTCCAAATAAGATAAAAGATTTTAGATACGAGAAAGTTAAGTTTGATTTAAAATATCCCTAAATCAATTGCTATATCGGGGGCGGAATGATCTGGGTGAAGTCTTACAAATGCTTTCTTTTCTCCTTTATTTGTAATTAGTGTATTGACTTTAATCACCTTAACACCATGAATCTTCTCGACAGCCTTCTTAATTTGACTTTTATTAGCTTCTCGATGAACAAGAAAAACTAATTTATTTTCATTTTCAATTAATGAAAAAGTTTTTTCGGTCACAAGTGGTTTTTTCAAAATTTTGTAATAGTTTTCCATTCTTAGAATATCGCCTCATAACTCTTTAATTCATTAAAAGCAGATTCGGTCCAAATAACAAATCTTCCAGGTTGACCTCCAGGGGCTAAATCTTCAATAGATAGTTTTTCTATTTTAGCAATATCTACCCCAGGAATATTTCTTGCTGCTCTAACAATTCCGAAATCTTCTTTAATAACAAGGAGAATACCTCTTTTGCTCTTATACTTTCTCCCTCTCCTTTTTCCTTTACCACTTCTAACTTTTTTATTATTTTTTACTTTTAACAACTCTTTATCAAGTCCAAGTTTGTTAAGTGTAGAAAATACTTTTTTGGTTTTCTTAATCGTTTGAATTTTATCATCGATTACTAAGGGTACTTGGGGAACCTCATCTATTAAATGTCCTCTTTTTTCTACCCAAAATAATCGTCCTGTAGCTGAGATTGCGGAAATTAATGAAAGTTTTTGAGTCTTTTTATTAATTCTCTTTTTTATTTTTGTGTTAGCCTTTATTGGGTGTGCTCTTCTCCCTCCCACGGCAAAAGGAACCCTTCCCACACTTCTAGCTGTTGGAAAGCCAGAACCTTTAATGCGTGGAGCTCTTGACATTCCATGTCCCGTCCCCCAACCTTCTGCTGTATTTCTTAATCCTGCTCTTACATCTCTCCCTTGTGATTGCTTTTTTTTACTCTGATAAGTTTCACTTGCTTTATTGATTAAATCTTTTCTGGGATTAACATCAAAAATCGTGGGAATATCTATTGTTTCCTTTTTTTTTCCTTCCATATTATAAACATTAATTTTTTCCATAAAATCACGTTAATATCCAATAATTATTTTCTTTGTTGACTCTCTCTATTAATAAAGGTAATCTCGGGTGATGAAACTTCAAAACCTCGAACAGGACGTATTGTTTTCCTTATTCTTATTAATCTTTTCTTTGGTCCGGGAATTGAACCCAATATCATTAAATAGTCACCGTTTATTTTACCATATCCCACAAAACCACCCTTAGGATTTATCTCCTCCTCATTTTCCCCTATCAACATAATTCTTTTATGATATTCCGTTCGTTGGTGGAAACCTAATTGTCCTGGTCTTGGTACTGTATATCTAACTCTTGCGGGATGCCATGGACCTATACAAGCAACAGCTCTTCTTATTTTACTGTTTTTATGATTTAATGTTTTGATACCAAATCTTTTAACTGGTCCTTGAAATCCTTTTCCTGTTGTGATTGAGACAACATCAATGAGTTCCCCCTCAACTAAAATATCTCTAACTCTAACTTCCTTGCCAAGTAATTCTGTGGCATACTCAAATTCTTCTTCAGGATTTCCTAATGAATTTAATTTAATTTCAAATATATCTGGCTTTTTACGAGGAAGTGATATTAAATAAGGTTGGGTGTGAAAAATACCTCTTATCTCAGTAGATTTATTGATTTGTTTTTTAACTTCCTCTTGAGTTTTTTCAAAATCATATTTATCTTGATTTGGGATATTTATTTTACGTTTTAAATTTTCATTTAAAGTTTTAGAATATAATTCACCAGCGGTATATTTTCCATATTCATCTTCATTATAAATCCTAACTCCAATCAATATAATTGGTGGGACTTCTACTATTGTAACAGGTTTCATTAACTCTTTACCATAATATGGACTATTTTGTTGATCTTCAATATAGGTAATATGAGTCATTCCTGCCTTAAATCCAGCGAATCCAAGAAAATTGATTTCATCCAAACAATCACGCCAATGTCTTATTCTACTCTTGGCTGATGACGCTCTCTTCCTTGGTAGAAATGCTAATGAGCCGTGTCTAGGTGCATGCTTTTTACGATGTGCCATAAAAAAATCACTTTAATTATACTTTGATTAGTTATTTAAATTAAATAAATTTTTTTATTCAAACTATTTAAAATAAGTATTTAGAAATAGTTTCCATTAATTATTTAAGATTTTAGTTTT
>CAZZIC010000080.1:0-18384 GCA_964653985.1 uncultured archaeon
ATTAAATTCATCAATATCTTGATTAATTCCAAATTTAAAAATGTCTCTTAAATCTGGAAAAATCTTCAATAAATCATGAAAATAATCAGATTGTTCAAAATTTGAGGTATTATCAATATCGGAAAGAGTAAACGTATCTATTAATTTTTTTAGGTTTTTTAGCATGAATAACAAAAATAAGAGTCATTTAATTTTTAATAATGCTTTTCCACTTTCTTACGTTTTTCAGGAATTTTTCCGCCTAAAAGAGGATCATTTGTTTCTTCCATCCATGAGAATAATCTTGTTCTTAATTCATATAATATATCTTGATACTCTTTCTCATCAACTAGATTTTGCATTTCATCGGGGTCACTTTCTAAATCATAAAGCTCTTCCATGGGGCGAGGTTGGTTATAAGATTCTTGATCCATTACGAACTTACCAGCTGGATCCATACCGATATCTTTCGGTATTTGAAACGCCGTGTCCATTTTTTCAAAGTTTTTGATATATTTATATTTACGAGTTCTGATACCTCTGATCGGATCATAAATTTCATGATAAGTCTTTTCCATAAAGATTTTTTTTCTATGAGTTTTTTTATCTCCAGAAAGTAGAGGTAAAAAGCTTCTACCCTCGATATTATCCGGAATATTCCCTCCAACCAACTCCAATAATGTAGGTAACAAATCTAAATTGCTTATCATTTGATCATAGACTTTTCCTCCGCTAAATAATTCCATGGAAGGAGAATACATAAGAAGTAATGTTTTTAATCCAGGATCATAAAGTGTACACTTCGCACGAGGAAATGGAATTCCATGATCGGTTGTAAAAATGAACAATGTCTCTTCAATAAGTCCGATCTCTTCTAGATGGTTCATCATTTTACCAATTGTCTTATCGACAAGCTCAATATTTCCATAGAAACCCGCTAAATCTTTTCTAATTTGCTCATTATCTGGCAAATAAGGTGGAACTTTAACCCTCTCAGGATCAACCGCATCAGCCCAAGCTTGAAAAGGTCTGTGAACTTCAATTGCTCCGATGTTTATATAAAATGGCTTTTCGTCATCTTTATGTTCAGAGAAAAAGTCTAAGTATTTTTTCTCCATTCGATTTACCGAATATTTGAATTCTGCTCCCCGTTTACTTATTTGATCGTATCCAAGGGTTTCGGCTTCCAAACTCTCATGCTGAAGACCCATTAAGTGGGTAGTATACCCATTTTTCTTAAGGTACATGGGCAATGTATTATTAGTTTCTGGTAATGACCAACCTAAATTTACAAGACCCATTAATCCATTTTGGTGAGGATATAATGAAGTTTTAATACTCCCTCTGCTAGGAGAACATTGTGGTGCGGTACAAAAATGATTTGTAAACCTAATTCCCTTTTCAGCAATATTATCAATATTAGGTGTATTTAAAGAATTTTCTACTTGTCTAGAGTAACAACCCAAATACTGACCTTGATCATGCGTAATAAACATTACAATATTCGGTTTTTTTGACATGATTATGTCAAATAAAACTCTCTATAAAATAAATCTTTACTATATAAATTCAATATATATTAATTCATTAAACTCAAAACTTTATAGAATAGACATGAAAACTAGCTTCGTAGAGAAGGAAATAAAAATGGTAGCTATAGATGAATTTTTGGAAAAAACGGAGAACTATTCTCCATTAATTGGTTTCTTGATAAGCTTTGCACTATCGTTCATTTTCTCATTTACTCCCTTTTGGTATCTTTCTCTAGTTTCAGCAATAATCGGTGGATTTTTCTGTACTTTTATGAAATGGGGTACCTTAAGTGGTTTTGTTGGGGTAGCCCTCTCTTGGTTATTGTATACCATTATTCAAGGAGCTTCTCAGTTGGTCGATCAAGTCACAGAGATAATTATCGGGGAAAGCGGTCTTGGAATAATTATTTATATCCTTGTTGTTTTAATTGGAGGATTGATCGGAGCGTTAGGTGGAGCGATTGGAAGCGGAATTCGGATTTTAGTAAAACCATCTAAAAAGTCATATAAATAACACAAATTTCCATTCTTTTTTTCCTTTAAATGAAGAATATTTAGTTGTCGAGTAATTCGATTTCTTCTATAAGAAAGCTCTTTCTGTTATTTTTATTAGGCTGAGAATTTCCTATAAAGATTTGAAACTTTCCGGGATAAGTTTTTTTTAATCCTTTCTCGTTAAATAGAACATAATTTTCTGGTTTGAGAAGGAATGAAACTTTTTGACTCTCTCCTTTTTTAATCTTAACCCGTTTGAAACGCTTTAGTTCTATTTTTGGAACTCGAAAATCTTTGGGGTCATGTTGGATGTATAATTGAGCAACATCCTCCCCATCATAGGGACCATTGTTTATAATTGTAAAATTAATTTCTAAATTTTCATTTGGGTGTAGTACATTGGTACTAACTGAAAGATCTTCATAATGAAACTTCGAATAATTTAACCCATATCCAAATGGATAAAGAGGAGAGCCTTCAAAAAATCTATAGGTTCTGTTTTTCATAGAATAGTCCTCGTAATCTGGAAGTTGGTCAATAGACATATAAAATGTTATTGGTAACTTTCCAGAGGGATTATAATCTCCTGCAATTATATTAGCTATAGCATTCCCACCTTCTTCTCCCGGATACCAAGCTTCAATTATCGCATCTAAATATTCATCAGCATGACTGACTGCTAAGCATCCCCCACTCATCAAAACTAGAATAATCGGCTTTTCTGTAATGTATAATGCTTTTAATAATTCCTTTTGTATTTTTGGTAATTGTAGATGCTTCCTATCCCCTCTTAATGGAGTAATAACATGCCCTTCCTCCCCTTCAATACTAGGTGATAATCCCATAAATGCTATGACTATATCAGAGTTATGTGCTACTTTTACTGCTTTCTTAAGTCCTCCATCTATTGATTCTGTCAAATCACATCCTTGTTCGTATAAGATTTCGCTTTTATATCCAAATTTATTCTCAATACCTAGAAGTGGAGTGATGTATCTCGGAGACTCTCCACTATAATCTCCCTTCAAACTTTCAATATTGGTCGCATTAGGTCCTATAACTGCTATTTTTTTGGGATTGTCAATTAATGGTAAGATATTATTTTTATTTTTCAACAATACGATGGATTTCTGAGCTGCTTCCAATGCTAATTTTCTATGCGAAGTTTGATTGATCACTTCATAAGCTATGTTTGAATAAGGGACTACTTCTTGGGGATCAAACATTCCTAATTTGAACCTAGCTTCAAGGTTTTTCATTAGTCTATTATCTATAACTTCTTCAGTTAAAATTCCTTTTTCATAAGCTTCCTTAACCTTTCGTTGGTATGATTTAATTTTTGCCTTCGTTAATATATTCATCGGATTTATAACATCGCAGCCTGCTTTTAATGCCATAGTGGAAGCTTCACTAAAATCCTCAGCAATCTTATGATGATTATGAATATCTTCAACTGCTCCACCGTCTCCGATCACATAACCTTCAAATCCCCAATTATCTCTTAATAGGGTTTGTAATAAGAAGGAACTGGCACAGCATGGATCACCATTCAAACGATGATAAGCACCCATAATTCCAAATGCATTAGCTTTTTGAATTGAAGCTTTAAACGCAGGAAGATAAGTTTCATATAAATCTTTTTTACTAACTTTAATATCTATTTCATGACGTTTAATTTCAGGACCGCTATGTACTGCAAAATGTTTTGGTTCAGCTATTATTTTATAGTAGCGAGGATCTTGGCCTTGTAACCCTTTAATAAAACTAATAGCCAACTTGGAAGTAAGATAAGGATCTTCTCCATAAGTTTCTTGTCCTCTTCCCCAGCGCGGGTCTCTATAAATATTTATATTTGGAGCAGCAAATGTCAAACCATAGTATCTTCTTCTCGATTTTTTTCCGTGCTTAAGATAATGATGATGTTTGGCTCGTGCTTCATCAGATATGACTCTGGCAACTCTTTGAATTAGGTCTGGATCCCACGTAGCTGCTAATCCGATTGATTGTGGAAAAACCGTTGCTTTTCCCGCGAATGCAACTCCATGGAGGCATTCGTTTCTCCAATCATATAAAGGAATATCTAATCGCTCAATTCCGGTTGAAATATTAAATAACTGAGATATTTTTTCCTCTATTGTTAAATGTGAGATTAAGTCCTTTACTCTTTCTTCAAAAGGGAGTTTATGATTTTTAAATTTCATGCGATATCTATTAAATAAATCCATTAATTATTAAAATTAATAGTAATAGGTTAAATATTATCTTAATAATTTAGCTACATTTTGGTTATTAAAGGTGTTAAACGAAAATTGAAATATTTTTTAGATAGTGCAAAAATAGATGAAATTCTTTATGCTTTAGAAAATTGGGATATAAAAGGGGTAACTTCCAATCCTAAACATATAAAAGCATCAGGAAAACCGTTTTTTAGTGTCGTGAAGGAATTTGCTGAGAAATTTGAAGATATTAAATTTCCAATTTCAATCGAAATAAATCCGCACATTCAAAAGGCAGTTAAAATGATCGAAAAAGCTAAAGAAATTGCGGAATTATCTGATAACTTTGTTATTAAAATCCCTTGTAATGAACAAGGTTTGATAGCAACCAAGAAACTCACCGAAGCTGGTGTGAAAGTAAATGTAACTTTAGTATTTACCGTCTCCCAAGCACTTCAGGTGGGGAGATTAGGAGCTGCTTATTGTTCTCCCTTCATTGGGTGGCAAGAGGCATCAGGAGTAAACTGTACACAGTTAATCTATGATATCATGCAAATTTATCGAAACTATGGATTTGATACAGAAGTTATTGTTGCTGCTGTAAGAAATGGAAACCAAATCGCCCAATCTGCCGTTATTGGAGCTGATATAGTCACCGCAGGATTCGATGTATATAAACAAAGCTTTGAACATCCGTTTACGGATAAAGGATTGAAGATTTTTCAAGAATCTTGGGATGAGACAGATATTGGAAACCTTTGATCATCCATTTTTCTAAACTTTTCCAAGTCCAACAAGATTATTTTATTTCTTTTTAGTTTCATTTTACCCTCAACGGCTGTAAAGATTATATTCTTTATATTTTCAAGCGAGTTACATAAGTACATAATCAATAGATTCTTCTTTGAATTTATATAGTATATATTGAATGAGTTTTAAAAAAATCAAACTATAGTAAATATATGAAAAGAGTCTTACTAATATATGGAACGAGATATGGCTCAACAAAAGAGATCTCCCAAGAGATTGAAAAAGTGCTTAAAGAAAAGAATATTGAAGTAAATGCTTTTAATCTTGCAGAGGAAAATGATATCCCTTCCCTTGATGAATTTGATGGCTTGCTAATTGGTTCTGGAATAAAAATGGGAAAAATGACTAAAAATGTACGGAAATTTATAGATAAAAATGAAGATACATTAAGGAACAGAGAAAACATCTTAGGATTATTTATTTCATGTGGAACAGCGGGTGAAGCGGGGAAGAGAGAAAAAGCCAAGAAGGATTATATCGATAAATTTTTAAAAGATAAGAATATCGAAGCAGACATGGAAGAAGCTTTTGGAGGTGTTTTTGATCTTTCCGAGGATAGTAATCTCGGATTTTTGAGTAAAAAAGTTCTGAAAATGACCGCTAAAGAAGATCCAAACATAACACCCGGAGAAAAAAATGATCAAAGAGATTGGGAAATTATCAGAGAATTTGCTGATAAATTTTGTAATAAACTAACAAAGGAATAAGAATTCTAATAGTTCTTAAAGATGGTTTAAATAATATCATAAGAAAAGCATTCCCAAATGTCTTCTGGGCGGACGGGATAGAGGGTGTAGGTTTCACCCGTATTCTCTTGAGATCTGCTTTTGAATGGAGTCGTGAGAATTAAATTTCATTTCCAAGAGGGGAAACTAAAAATAACCTTCATTTTACTAATATTCTTTAATCTTATCCTATATGCTACACTCATTTCTCGAAGGTAAAATCCTAATCCAATTATCCCCAAAATAAGAATAATATGGGAACAGTAAAAAAGCAAAAATAAAAAATACCTGAGTAAAAAATCTCTCTTTTATTTGTTTTCTGACCAAAAATGATCATATAAAAAGAAGCTTCAAGTAACAAAATCAATCTTATTATGATCATTATATCAAGAAGACTGACGGAATTATTAAAAGAAACATTAATAGAGAACATTTTAAGTATAAGAAGTACCGCATTTACAATGAATCCGATAAAATATAATAATGAGATTAAGAACGAATTTTGTTTTATTATTTTTTGAGTCCATTTATGTGTTTTTTTATACATAATGAATGGTATTGGAAAAGTTAAGAGAAAACCTATGCTAAAAGGGGATAATAAGAAATCTAAAGCGACCTTTCCTTCACTATCTCTCAGAAAAATAATATTCAAATTTAAAAAGTAAAAATCCAAGAATATCATTAAGAATAAGAATAGGTTAGTGATGCTAGAAATAACAAATATTTGTCGATCTAACTTTTGGAGGTTCTCTAGTCCAAAAAATATAATAAGTAAATTTGAAAGCACAAAAAATCCAGATAACAGAATAACTTGAATTTCTATTAACATCAGTTAGAAGATTTTATCACATTCTTGTTTTTTTAAATAGAATAAATATTATTTTAAATAGCTTGCCAAATTCTAAATTATTATTCTCTTTAGTTGAAATATAATAAAATTAATGTAAAAGTTTTTTAAATCTACCTAAATTTTCTCAAAGTAAAAGAAATTTGGTGTTTACTGAAAATGGTTGAATCTGAATTCAAAGTAGGGTTTGTGGGAGTTGGAACAATGGGAGAACCAATGTGTAGAAACATTTTAAAAGCAGGGCATTCAGTTTGTCTCTATGATATTGATATGGCAAAGGTAGAAGAAGTCTCAAGAAAACAAGGAGCTACCGCTTGCGAAAGCTTGAAAGAAATAGCAGAAAAAGCGAATCATATTATAATAATGGTTCCAAGAAGTGATGATGTAAGAAATGTTGTAAATGGGCTTTTACCTAATTTAAGACCTAATACTACTATAATAGATATGTCCACTATTTCTCCTACTGTTTCAAGAGAGTTAGCTAAAAAAGTGATGGATAAAGATTGTATCATGTTGGACGCCCCCGTTGTAAAAAGTCAACCAGCAGCTGTTGAAGGTACTTTAGGAATCTATGTCGGAGGGGATGAAGCTCATTTTAAATATATAAAGCCACTCCTCGACTGTATGGGGGAAGAAATAATATATTATGGTCCAAATGGTACTGGTTTGATTATGAAACTCTGTCATAATATGCTCGTTGGAGAGATTCAAAACGGAGTTAACGAAATGCTTTTATTAGCTAGCGAGGCCAATTTAGATTTTGAAAAGGTAATAAAAGGAGTGAAAGCTGGTGGAGGTCAGAATTTTTATCTTGATGTAAAAGCAGATGCAATTAAGAATAGAGATTTTACGCCAGCATTTTCTTTTAGAAATATGCATAAAGATATGAATTTAGTAAATGATTATGCTAAAGAATTGGGCTTAGATCTTAAAGTTGCTAAACGAGTTCGGGAAATTTATGAAAAAGGGCTAGATAAATTTGCTGCAGAAGATTTCTCTGCTACGATAAAAGTGGTTGAAAAAGACTTAAAACAAGAATAAATGTATCATGGCTGACATAAATTATATTTTCTTTTTATCTTTAAGTATCATTATAATAGGGTTTATAGTTAAAAAACTAGGTATCATTACCGAGAAAGATGGAAAGGTTATAGGTAAAATTATTATCAATATAACCTTACCTGCTTTGGTTTTAAATACTGTCACGAATATCCAAATTAACCTAACTCTCGTTTTATTGCCATTCATTTGTATACTTTATAGTTTGTTACTCGTGAGTATAGGCTTCTTCATATTTAAAAATAAACCAGCCGAAGAAAAAGGGTTGTTTTTAATGACAATAATCGGTTTTAATATCGGATTATTTGCTTATCCGTTAATTAGAGGTATTTATGGAGAAACAGGTCTCCATTATATTGCCATGTTCGATATAGGAAACGCAATTATAATTTTTGGGGTTGCATATACAATAGGAGCCTTTTACTCCGAACGTAAAAAATCAGATTTTGAAGAAAATATAAGAATTAAAACAGTAATAGTGAAACTAATCACATCGGTCCCTTTATTAGCATTGATAACCGCTCTCAGTATAAATCTATTAGGATTCGAGTTTCCAGTCTTTATTATTGACTTTCTTGATATTTTTTCGAGGGCTAATATGGCTCTCACCTTATTGCTATTAGGAATATACTTGAATTTCAAATTCGAAAAAGGGAAGTGGAAAGATATTTTAAAGGTTCTGGGAGTGAGATATTCTCTTGGCTTAATAACCGGATTGTTCTTATTCTTTTTTTTACCCTGCGAAGATTTATATAATGAAATTCTCTTGATCGCATTCATCTTACCTATTGGGATGTCTGTCATTCCTTTTACTTTGGAATTTGATTATGATGAAAATTTAGTCGGAACATTGGTCAATCTATCCATTATTATCAGTTTTGGAATTATGTGGTTAATTGTATTTATATTATAATATAACTTAAAATCTAAATATAGAAATACTAAGATATTACAATAAAATGAAAGAATTAATAACTATAGGAGTTGTATGTTTAGCGAGAAAGACATTCGACTTTCAAGCAGCCGAAGAAATCTATAAAGATCTTCAACTTAAACTCGATGAGATAGAAAATGTTGATTGGAAGTTTATTTTAGATTTGGTAATCGAAATTGAAGATGCCAAAAACGCTGCTCATCTATTAGCTAAAAAAGAAATAGATGCGTTAGTCTGCATTAGTGGAACATTTTCCTTAGGGCATTTAATTTTAGAGTTAAATAAAGTTCTTGATTGTCCTATTCTACTTTGGGGATTAGAAGAACTACCCTATACTGGTGGAAAAATTAGATTAAATTCAGTATGTGGAGTGAATTTAAATGCTTCAAACCTTTATAAAGCGGGTGTGAGAGATTACCATGTAGTTGTTGGAGAGGAGATAGACGAAGATTGGTTGGATGCAATACGAATATTAAAATGCCTTAAAACTGCTCATATTGGAATAATCGGTTATAGAGCAAAAGGATTTTTCAATTTAGATGTCGATGAATTAGATTTATATAATAAACTTGGTGTATTAGTTGATCATTATGAATTAGAAGAGATTTTCAACTTTAGCATTCAGAATGAATCAGTAAATAAACGTATAAAAGAAATTGAGGAAATATTCGACATATCTGGTATAAATGAAGATCAACTTACTAAGGTCGCCCAATTGACTGAAAAATTTGAGCAATTTATGAATAAAAATAATTTATCTGCCATAGCAATCAGATGTTGGCCAGAATTTGCAGATAAATTTGGAATATCACCTTGTGCAGCTATGTCTTTACTACAATCGGAAGGAAAGATTCTTACATGTGAAGGAGATATATTGGGAAGTCTTTCGATGTTAGCTCACAAGGCAATAGGTGCTGAAAATCCTTTCCTTGCAGATTTTTCTCAAATTGATTTCAAGGATAATTTTGCGCTATTATGGCATTGCGGTGTGGCGCCTTGTAACCTTTGGGATGGAAAATGTATCAGGTCCTTAGATTCTTATTTTGCAGGGGGAAAAGGGGTAACTGCTGATTTTGTTATGAAACCAGGCAATATATCTATAGCAAGATTAGATTATAGTCCTCCAAATGAATATAGAATTTATCTTCAAACTGCTGATGGTATTTCAATGGAAAAAGAATTGAAGGGTACCTATCTCAAAGTGAAGTTTAAGGATAATATAAGAAATGTTTTAGAAAAGGTTGTAAATAATGGGATAGCGCATCATATTTCCGTTGTCTATGGAAATTTTATTCGTCCATTTGAAATTTTCTCAAAAATAAATGACTGGAGAATAATAAAATAAATAAAATAAATTAATGATTTAATATTTCAAAAAATCTTCATTTATTTATAAAAACTCAGTGGATAATTTAAGGTCTCTAATTAATTTTAAATTAATGAATGAGTGTATAAAAAGAGAATAGCACATCTTTATTTAAAATCCTCTTATTTTTAATTTATTGATTACTCTTTAAATCATTATTAGAATAATTTTAAATACTCCTAAATAACAAAATTATCATAAAATGACGATTGATAAAAAAATTGTATTATTGGGAGCAGGAAGTGCCTCTTTTGGTCCCCCTTCATTGCAAGATATCTATTCCAGTGATATTCTAACTGGCTCTACCATTATGCTCTGTGATATCGATAAAGAAAAACTTGATAGAGTTTATGATATTGTCATAAAGGAAAATGAAATAGCAGGATCAAAATATAATATAGAGAAAACCATAGATTGGAAAAAAGCACTTAAGAATGCGGACTTTGTAATATGTTCTATTGAAAATGGAGATAGATTTGAATTAAGATGGCAAGATAACACTATTCCACACGAGCTTGGATCTACAGAAATGATGGCAGAAAATGGTGGACCAGGTGGCTTTTTTCACTCTGCACGTCAGATTCCACAAATAGTCCAGATTGCTAAAGAATTATTCCGAGAAAATCCTCACGCATATTTTATAAACTATTCCAATCCTATGTCCAGAATTTGTCTAGCTGTTAAAAGAGCTGTTCCTGATTTGAAATTGATTGGTTTGTGTCATCAAATTCATCTTCTTCTCCAAGACTTACCTTATATAGTTGATGATGAGCTTCAAAAGGATAAATTAAAAGAGATTTCCCTAAATGAAAAATATGATCTCTATGAAAAGAGTTTAGAAAAAATCAAAATCATAACTGGAGGATTAAATCATTTTGCCTTTATTTTGGGCCTAGAAGATAGGTTAACAGGGGAAGATTTAATGCCCAAATTCAATAGTAGATTAATGAAATACTACGAAGGTAATTGGGATCGCTTTAAATATGCAGATTTAACTTTCGAGGTATATAAGAGATACGGATGGTTTCCATATGTTGGAGATAATCATTTAGCAGAATATGTAATCTTTGGAAGTGAATTTACAAAATACAAGGATTTTCGAGATTGGATTAAAAGAATGGAAGATGGAAAGATCGGGATTAATAAGCGATTACAACGATATCACAGAAGGCTAAAAAAAGGAAGATACCCCAAAAAGGGATATTTAATTGAAGGAGAATCAGATGAAAGAGGGATTCCCATTATTGAAGAATTAATCAGTGGGAATAAAGCTTATGAAGTGGCTGTAAATATACCTAATGATGGGATAATAGAAAATCTCCCTAGAGATCTTATTATTGAATGTTCTGTAGAATTAAATGAGGGAAGAATTGAAGGGATAAAACTGGGTAAAATTCCAAAAGATATTGCTTCTCTATTACGGGTCGAAGCGACCACTCAAGATATATGTGTGGAGGCCATTCTAAATGAATCTAAGGAGCTCGCTATAAATTGTATAGCAACTGATGTTAATTGTGGTAGTTTTGAGCTGGCAGAAAAGATTTTCGATCGGCTATATAAAATTCAAAGAAAATACTTGCCTAACTTTAAATAAAAGTTTTTTTGACTACTGTAGCTCACTAATGAAAGATAGGCTAATTCACCCATTATTAATTCTTTCTTTTCTTTTAGAATTAAATCTCTAATTTTTTATAGCCAAATTGATATTTAATTAACGAAGTGTTAGATCAAGAAATTAAATCTCTAATGAATAAATTTTGTTGGAAATGTAAAAGAAAATTAAACTTTAGAGAATTTAGAAAGAGAAATAATAATTTAAGCAAAAAGCGAGCTGCTGAATTATGGTCCAGTAAATATATTGAGTTTTTCTGTTGTAATTGCTATGATATTTTTGTTTTACATGAAGCACCCTATTCTTCTGAAAATGTAGCGACAAGAAGACAAGATATTAAGAAAATTGTTTTTTTAGGACTAGGTAATTCTGGCAAATCCGCAATTGTCAAAATGTTAAAAACCCAATGTCTCCAATCTTCTTTGAATCTCTGTCCTACAAAAGGGATAGACATTTCGGAATTAACCTTTGCATCTCAACGCTTTGTCATATGGGATTTTGGAGGCGCTGAAACTTATTTAAAAAAATGGTTGGAAAGACCTATTGGTTTTGGATATCTTAGTGAATTATTTTATTGCATTGATATCACTGATAAAACCAATTTTAACAAGGCATTTGATTATTTCTTTAAAATATATCCTGTTTTGCAGAAAATAGATTCGGATTCTGGGCTTCCGTTTGAGCAAAATTTCAAAATTATTTTTCTTTTTCATAAGTTAGATCCCTTTATGAAAACCTCACCGGCAATAAAAGAACGTCTAAAAAGCGTAAAAAAGAGAGTAAAAGCCTTTGATCTAATCTATGACTCTACTATTCTCCATACAAGTCTTTATAACTTTAAATATGAAGATTACTCGGCTTTAAGAAGCGACATTAATGATCCCGAAGATCTAAATATGTTTAACATAATCAAGTCTTTATTGCAACGTTGATTTCTTCAATTTCAAAGATGTAATATATATGATTTGATTTATCTCTAATAATAATAGTATTAAATATTAACTCATGTCGTAGAGAAAGTGATTACCATATTTTATAAAATTCACGGAAAGAAAATCCCCCTTGTAATGATGGGTACTTCTACTTTTGCTGGCTCAAGTCAATTTGGCAAAAAAGCAAAAGAATATCGAAAAAAATTTCTCTTCCACCCAAAGGCAATACTTGAGCTGTTAGAAGAAGCCTATAAAGTTGGATGTCGAGGTATACATGCCGTTGATGCGGGTAAGATTTTACAAGCAGTGAAAATGATGAAAGAAAGTTATGAGGATTTCTTGCTAATAGGATCTTCTATACCTGGACCAGATCCTCTCATTGAAGGATTGATTCAAGCAGAGGCAGAGATAATTTTTGTACACGGTAGTGTTTCCGACAAAAAGGATACACACTTAATGAACCTTGTCGATGAGATTAACTCAAGAGGAGTAATTACGGGGCTGGCAGTTCATAATCCTATTGATACTTTGAATTTTGCTTTCAAGAACCTTAATAAAATGGACACCTTTTTAGTACCATTTAATAAAAAAGGGTTATACATGGGAGATAAACAAAAATTAGAAGAAATCATAGATAATAATAAAGATAAAAATTTTATAGGTATGAAGACTCTCGCAGCAGGTCAATTAGAACCTCAAGAAGCATATCAATACATACAGAAGCACAATATTTGTGCGGCTACAATTGGGATGGTTACTGGGGAAGAAGCGAGGATGACTTCAAAGATTGCATTAAAGGCTCTCAAAAAAGAATTATGAAATGATGTTTTTCCGAAAGTCCTTAACAAAATCTTGCTTTTGATCAATCCATCCAAATAATGCTTCCCTTTCAATTTTTCTGGCTTCTTTATAAGACTTATCGCTTAGATGATTAGCGCACATTTTTATGAGGTTCAATATGGTTTGATTTTTTGTAAATAAGAACTTTGCTCTATTAATTGCTTCCGATATCAATTCTTCTTGAGATTGAACGATTTGATCAACAAGTCCTATCTGTGAAGCGGTCAGTGAGTTAACTTTTTCAGCAAACATTAATATCCGTTTAGTCCAAGGAATTCCCACTATTTTACTCATCAAAACAATCGTGCCAGCACCGGGAAAAATGCCAGACTTAATTTCGGGCATCCAAAAAAAAGAATTTTCCACAGCTATTCTATAATCACAGCATAGAGCGTAAGCAACTCCATCACCCATTGCTCTTCCATTAATCGCGCAAATACTGGATTTTCCGTTATAAAGTAGATCTACGATCTCTGTAGCGGTGTGTTCATATTCTTCCACAACTTTTTGATCACTTCCATCGACATAATCTAAATCCATTCCCGTGGTAAATGTTGATCCATTCCCCGAAAGGATAATCCCCCTTATTTTTTCTTCCTTTTGACAATAGTCAATTGCTTCTTTTAAATTTTTAACCATATTTAAAGTGAGTGCGTTAGCCCTTTGGATACGATTCAGACTAATCATACCAAACCGATGTTTAACTTTAAATTTAATATTCTCTCCAAAAGATTTATTATTCATTTTCATAATTAAAATTCACACTTAAAGTAAAAAAAAGATTCTATTCAAAAAATTAGAATTATAAAATTCTATTTATCTGGGGAGAATTGAACTTATCACTTATTTTTTTAGAGTATTTTCTTCATTTAGATAATCCAATAGATCTAATTCCTCTCTTGAGAGATAGTTTAAGTATCCTTCTTCTTCGAGATAAATTTTTACGGATCTAAAATTACTTAGATATCTTTTAGCAATCTCTTCTTTGAAGACCTTTTTTGCAATGGGATCCCCTGCTTCTGCAAGTGCTTTTAAGAGGGGAAACGCTAAATTACGATGCAAAATGCGGGTATCATAATAATTCTCAACCCATGCTTCCATATTCGAACAATGACCCCAAAACTCAAGTTCAGGAGTCAAATTAAACTCATCCAATTTTCTCGAACCTTCGAGAATATTACTTAAACCTTCAGCAGCTTCATCAATTGAATCGATTTCTTCAACAATAGATGTGTTCCTAATAGGGATATCAAGTAAAAGATATTTACACTGAATGAATAATTGATTGTTTATATACAATCTTGTTTGACCGTTTTCCAGCTTCAAGGTAATATATTCATTTATTTTACGAGTTGGAACTCCATCAATAATTTGAAAAGGAAATGATTTTCTTGATTTAAATTCATTTTCCTTAGATTTTATATTTTTTACTAATTCTGTAAAGTCATTATTTATGGGTTCCATTTCAAGCCCAAGTAAATATCGTAAGATATTCTCAAAAAGTATTGATACATTCTCTCCAGTTCTAGAAGAAACCTTAATATAATCAACTAAACTTAGATCAGAACAAAGTTCTTCTACAATCTCATCCCTAATGACAGTTTGAGAAAATAAATCCCATTTGGTTCCAATCAGAAATATCGGTAAAGTTTTATTTCCTTGTCTGAAAAAGTTCACCCAATCTTTAACTTTAAAAAAAGTCGCAGGACGCGTTAAATCGAATGAGACTATGGCTGCATCGGCACCGTTAGTAAATCTATGTTGGAAAAATCTGAACCTATCTTGACCGGCAAAATCAAATAAAGAGAGTTTATAGATCTCCTCTCTAAATTTAAGAGATTTTAGAAAGAAATCGATTCCAGGAGTGATCTTGGTATTTGATTTAAAATAATTCCTGGTATAGCGAATTAGGAGTGTGGTTCTTCCAACTCCACCTTCACCACCCAATAAAATCTTAAATATATTCTTCATCTTTTACAAAGATCCTCAAAGAAATGTTCAATTTCTAATTTTTATAACCCAATCTTTTCAAGTAAGAAATATAATTCAATTCTATTAAATGTATATTTCTAATTTCGAGATTTAATTCTAAGAAGGCTGAAATTGTCCATTAAAAAATTATAATTTAAATAAAGCATAATTATTTATTTATATTTCATTTTCATAGGAAGAAGAGACCGGAATATTGAGAAATCATGATTGAATTTAAAAAGATTATTGATGGATTCGAATTATATTATAAAAATTATCTATTAATTAAGCATACATATAGCGAGCCTTGCCTAAAAATAGGAATAGGAAAAGGAAAATTTAGATCTCGAAATGGCGAATTCAAGATAAAGGAAAAAATAAAGGAAAAAGCTAGTTTAAATGATTTTGCTATAAGTGAGAAAGGTGAAAATTATGTCAAGATCAAATTTCCCTCCGACAGTTTTACCTTTTTTTTAAGCTTCAAAATGAAGAAAGACTATCTAGAAATTATTCCTGAATGTCAGAACAATGAGGTAAATAGATTCTGGCTGTCAATCCAATGCGATCCGAACGAAGCAATTTACGGAGGTGGTGAACAGTTTTCAGAACTAAATTTAAACGGAAAAAAAGTTCCTTTATGGGTTCAGGAAAAAGGGATAGGGAGAGGGGAGCCTGTGATTTCAGGAGATTGGTATACCACCTATTTCCCTCAGCCAACTTTTATTTCCACAAACCACTATTATTGTCATATAGAAACCACTTCTTATTCTGAATTGGACTTTACCAATAAGGATATTCATGAAATTTACACATGGGATTTACCAAATAAAATTATTATTGGAAAATTTGAGAGTCTTCTTGAAACAGTTAGTGGATTTTCGAATTATATTGGAAAACAACCCAAACCTCCAAGCTGGGTTTTTGATGGAGTCATATTAGCGATCCAAGGAGGAGAAGAAATCGTGTTGGAAAAACTTGGAAAGGCTCTTGATAAAAATATGAATGTTTGTGCTTTATGGTGCCAAGATTGGCAAGGAATACGCTTTACCGATTTTGGGAGACAATTGTTTTGGGATTGGAAATATGATGAGAGTCTTTATCCCGATCTTCCCTCATTAATTGAACATTTGAATGAAGGAGGGATAAGATTTTTGGGATATATAAACTGTTTTTTAGCGATGGACGGTAATCTTTATAAGGAAGCCTCCAAGAAAGGATATATGATCAAGGATGATAAAGGTAAGGATTATAATGTGGAAACATTTAATGCTGATTGCAGTATAGTTGATCTAACGAACCCAAAGGCTTTTGAATGGTTAAAATCAATAATTAAGAAATATATGATTGAGATTGGATTAGATGGATGGATGGCCGACTACGGAGAGTATACTCCTGTAGATGCACATTTTCATTCCAAAAAGGATGGAAAGCTTGTTCATAATAAATATCCCGTATTGTGGGCCAAGGTGAATTATGAAGCTGTCAAAGAAGTAGAAAAATTAGAAGAACTCTTTTATTTTACTAGATCTGGTTATTCTCATATTTCAAATTATACAATGTCAATGTTTTCAGGCGATCAACTGGTAAATTGGAGTAAAACGGATGGAATTGCTTCAGTTATGCCAGCATTTCTTTCACTTGGTTTTTCTGGAATAGGATATACACATTTTGATATAGGGGGTTATACGACCATAGGAGAATACAAAAGAAATAAAGAAGTATTTATGAGATGGGCTGAGATCGGCGCATTTACAATGATTATAAGAACTCATGAGGGTAATCGTCCCAGTGAAAATTGGCAATTCGATTCGGATGAGGAAACGTTAGAACATTTTGCTCGTATGAGCAGAATTCATGTGATTTTAAAACCATATTTGCTTCATCTCTCTAAGAAATATCAAGAAAAAGGACTTCCTCCTATGAGGGCATGTATACTTCATTATGAAAATGATAAAAATTTAAGAGATATGAAAACTCAATATATGCTCGGACCTGATTTGCTTATTTGTCCAGTAATTGAACCAAACATTAAAAAATGGGAAGTTTATATACCAGAGGATAATTGGGTACATATTTGGTCAGGAAAGAAATACAAAGGAGGAACACATAATGTTAAGGCAAATTTAGGATATCCTCCTGTATTTTATAAAAAAGATTCAGTATTTTCGAAAATATTTGAGGCTTTAAGGAAGGTCTAATTCAATTTTTTTCTTTTTGATAAGTCCTTAAATCTTTAAATAACAGCTATACCAAATATTATATTAATTACTTTTCTTTTAACAGAAAATTTTAAAATTTAATAGGAGAGGATCGAAAATTTCAGAAGATACAGCCTCTACGAAAGGGATTCTATTATATAGCAGTGGAACTTTCGTCGATTCCGTAGTGAGTCAATTTTATGGATTCTTACTTTTTGCGTTTTACTATAGTATTTTAAATCTTGATATATACCTCATAACGATAGGGTACATTATTTGGAGCATTTGGGATGCGATTAACGACCCCTTGATGGGGAATTTGTCTGACCGAACAAAGACAAAATGGGGAAGAAGAAAACCATACATCATTTTGGGAATTATACCCGTATGTATAATTTTGGTAATATTATGGATTCCGCCCACCGGATCAATGGTATAACCTTCACATATTTTTTAATTGTAACCTTACTTTACGAATTATTCTATACAATGTTTTCCTTAAACCAAACTGCCTTATTCCCAGAGATGTATCAAGATTTAGAGGATAGAGCAAAAGCAAATAATATAATACAGAAAGTGGGAGTAGTCGCCTTATTATTCGCCTATATTTCTCCATCTTTCTTCATACCAGTCTATACAGATGCTCAATATAAGGTAAATTACATCTACGCTGGTATTTTCATAGCAATTATTACGGCTATAGCTGGAGCAATATTTATTTTATTTGGAATTAAAGAAAGACCCGAATATAGTAAAGACGCATACAGTGCTCCCTCTTTTTTGGAATCCTTAAAAATTTCCTTTAAAAATAAATAGATTTAACTAACCCTAAAGCAGTTAAATGGATAAAATCCATTATAAAGGAGAA
>CAZZIC010000081.1:0-18013 GCA_964653985.1 uncultured archaeon
AATAAACACTTTAAAGGAGCTCGAAGGTTCCTTATATGATGATATTGAAAAGAAAATAACGGAATCAAAAGAGAAAATATCAAATTTAGCATTTTCTGATTCGAATGATTTTACAACTGAAAATAAAATAGATTTAATCGATAATTTCGATAAGATAATGAATGCCTTGGAAAATCAGCAAGAATTCGAAAAAATTTCTGATGGTATTATTAGTAAATTATCAAATATTGATAATCAAATCCGATCATTATCTTCTAAAATGGAAATGCAGAGATCCGCACCTGTTCTGACAATTCCCTCAAAGCAAACAAAAACCTACTTCTCAACGATTAAAGAAATGGAATTTCTCTGTGAACTTTGCCATGATCCTATCAAAATTATAGAAATAAAGGAGAAAAGGAAATGGATTAAATGGACACTCTTAGGTATCAAATCAATTATGAATTTTACAAATTTTGGTTTTATAACAAATCTTATTCCATCATTGGATTTTAATGGGTTAAAAGCACCTACTGAAAATATTACAGAAGGAGGAAGATTGGAAACATTGCTAGATGAAATAACCTTCGAAAGTTACGATTTAGATCCTAATTTAGAGGAATTTATTAAAAACATTAATTCTGAAGATCAAAATGAGCAAAAGTCAGATAGCTTTGAAAGTTCAATAATTGAATATCGTAATTACTTCGGAAACACAGTTAAAAGCACTTATGATCTGGATGATATTTTAGATCTAATTTCTGCTAAAGAGAAAATATACTGGCAATTATTTTCAAGAGAAGAACAAGAAGATATTCGGGCATTTTTAAAAGAAAATGGGAAATCAGATCTTTATAATTCAGAATTACAAATTAGACATGGGATATTCGTATGTAAGAAATGTAGAGATTGGATAGACGATTTAGAAGAAAATAGAATAATGAGAGGGGTATCTATAAATGAGTGAATCAGATAATCCGGATAGAATTTTAGATGGGATCGATAATATATCAAATAAAATAGAAAATATAGATAAAAGACTTTCAGATTTAGAAGATAAAGATAAAGAACCTGAAAAAAAGGAAACCAGTTTTTATAAAAAAAGGCTTAAAGAAAATTTTTATATAATTCCTATTATTTTGCTGGGTATTACAATATATTTTCAAATCGATTTATTCATATTTGACCAAATACAAGCTTTTATTCTGATTAAACTAATAGCTTTGATTTCTTCTGTCTTTACTTTTAGTATTTTAGGATTTTTTTTCATTAAATCTCGTAAAAAAAGAGATATAAGTATATCTCCTCAAGTTAAAGCTAAACTTCTTGAAGAAAAAAGAGAGTTGGAAAAGCAGATTCAAAAAATGAGGAATCAGATAAATATTTTATCAACTGAAGTCGAAATTAAAGTTCAAATATCTAAAAATCATTGGAAACAACGTCAAAATGAATTTGATAAACAACAAAGATTAAGTAATGAATCTCTTATTTCTGAGATTAAAAAGAGGAAGGCGAATTTCGAAGATCTTTCTTCTACTCTCGAAGAAGAGAAATTTCAGACAGAAAAGATCGAAGAAAACGTTTCTACCTTGGAGGGTAAAGTAAAGGAAATATCAATGACAGCAAGGGAAGAAGAAAAAGTTTTAAATGAGGAAATGAATCGAAAACTTTCTCAATTAGAGCAAGAAAGTAATCAAATTAAAGAGAAAATAAAAAATGACATTGAGACCTTTGAAAATACTTGGGAAGGAAAAATAAAAGATTTAGAAAATCAAAAACAACAAGAACTTAAAGATTTAGAAAAAAGATTAAAACAAGAAGAGGAAAGAAGAACAATATTGGAAAAGAAAAGGAAACTCGAAAAACAAAAACAAAGTTTGCAAGAAGAATATGAAAAACAAACTTATGAAAATTTGGATAAGGCTAAAGAATATCTCGACTCAAGCTTAGATCAATTATTAAATCTGAGGGATCTATTAAACGAAACTTCTCAAAATAAGCAAACTTTATCTAAAATAGAAGAAATTATCAAAGATCTTGAAAAGATTCCTGTAGATTTAGACCGAAGAAAAGCTCAAATTAAAAGTAAAAAAGTTTTACTAGATAGTTTAACCGTTGTAAACAATCAAATTCAATCTCTTAAGGACTCGTTAAGTTATCATAGAGCCGCTCCTGTAATAACAATCTCTCGTCTTAAAGAAGATAAACTTTTCTCCCAAATAACAACTACAACTTTTCTGTGTGAATGTTGTTATATGCCAGTAGAGGAAATTGAGACCAAGGAATATTATAAATGGACTCGCTGGGGACTGAAAGGTTTAAAAACTCTTTTTGAATCAACCATTGCTCAAGGGATTCCTAAGATGACTCAAATGATAGGTAAACATATTGGAACGGGTGTTGATTCAATAATTGGAGCAAGTAATTTGGGAGAAAATTTAAGTGAAAAATTTGGTGCACATTTAGGAGATGAATTTCTTAATGCTATCGGAAATAAAATTGATCAAAAAATAGAAGAATCCTCCACAATAGCCAATAATTTATTTTCCATGGTAAAAAAAAACCAAGAGCAAATTTTTCAAAATGAAAATGAATTGGAACAAGAAATCAAGGATCTTACAAGAAAGATTAACAAAAATGAATTATCCCTCTCCAATGCTATGAAATTATCTCATTTATATGTTGAAACTGTGATTAAAATTTCAGATTATGAAATAGCCAACAAATACCTCGAACAAAAAGAAAAAGAAATTTCTACTAACTTTTCTCATAATGAGCAAGAAGAAATACGGAAAATGCTAAAATCCAACGGAGATAGTCATATCTATTCAAGTAGTTTAACTCTCAAAAATGGATTATATTTATGTAAGAGTTGTCTAAATTGGCTCGGTGAGCTTGAAAACGAGACTTATGCATATAATCAAATCCCCAATATACAAAACCTAATTTAATTTCTTTTTTATCTATTTTTTATTAGTTAAGAGAAAGGATTATACGAGAGTATATTTTTAAAGAATTGATTAATTATTCATGTTTTTAAATATCATAAATAACAAGAAGAATTTGTAAATCACATAACATTGAGTTAAAGGAAATTTAAAATCATATCAAGATCTTTTAGTGAGGAAATAGGTTTAATAATAAGATCATCCGCTTTTGTAGATTTCAAAAATTCTCGTCTTTTAGCTCTAGATATAAATGCCGTCATCATTATTATCGGAATATCGGAGTATTCTGACTTTGATTTAAGAATTCTACAAAACTCATCCCCTTGAATTTGACTCGTTTTAAGGTTAAAATCCAAGAGTATTGCTTTTGGAGTCGCGACCTTCAATATTTCCAAGGCCTCTTCAGTTGTTTCTACAGAATTCACGACTAAATCTTTCTTCTCAAAATAAGATTTGATTGTTTTACGGTCTAATTCATTATCTTCAATATGTAATATATCAAATTTTGTTTCAAACCTAAGAGGATGTGGTTCTTCAAAGCGATTTCTTATTGATTTTTCTAATTCATGTACTGCTCTTTTAATGCTCTCAAGATTTTCTTTTAAATCGCCAGATAATGATTTAGCATCTTCCATTATCAAGATTCCGGTTTTCAACGGAGAAAGGTGCTGCTTAAGTTCTTCATAAAAACCGAGGATTGATTTATAGTCTTTAATTGATTTTGAAATTATTTTATCAATTTCTTGATATTCATGTGGTTTTTCTATGGTAATATTTTGATTTATTAAATCAACATATTTAAGATAGGATTGAACACTTTTACGTATAACTTTTGCTTGGTTTGATATATTATAATCTTGCATAAATTTCTGTAACTTATCATCCATTTTTGAATCAACATAAGTATACCATTTAACATCTTTCCTCAATTTCTCTTTTTTTCCATTCCCGGCTATAATCATCCACCTTTCTAACTAAAGTTTGAGGTTTATTGTAATGCTGGAAATATTAAATCAATTATCAATATATTGCTTTAGATGAATAATGAAATTACTTCCCATCGAAGAATCACCCTTAATCCTGTTTTCCACAGAGATTTTTCCCTTACAGAGTTCAATAAATTTAGCTACTAACGAAAGCCCGAGCCCCATGCCCTTCGAATTATTCTTGTGTAATCCTTTGATATTCTGAAAAATCAGATCCTTCCTTTCGTTCTTAATACCGATTCCATTGTCCTTAAACTCAAATTTTACATAATCTTTATCGTTGATTTGATCTTGGGATATAATAACATCTATTTTTACGGTTTCATTTCGGTTGTACATTACTGAATTTATTAGAATATTTTCAAAGACATCAAGGAGGAGTTCATTAGCGGAAACATATAATTCAGGTGTAAAAGATCTTATTGGTACATTAATTTGACGATCGGGAAAATTAGCTCTGACAAAATCAACAGCATTATTTAGATTTTCAAATACATCAATTTTGGAGATAGGCATTTCTGATTCTTCTATTTCTGATAGATTGCGTATATTATTTATTAGACGTTTACCTCTATTTAATTGCTTATCCATCAAATCTAAGAAGTTTAGAATTTTCGGATTGAATTCGGGTTCTTGTTCCAAATAGTGTTGAGTCATTTCTAATGAATTGCTGATTATTTGAAATATATTGCTAATGTCGTGGTTAAAAAGTCCTTTAAAACAATACGCTCTATTATAAGCTTTTCGATATTTCCTTTCGGCGTTTTCTAACTTGATCGTTCTTTCTCTCACTCTATTTTCTAACTGTTGCTTAAGACGTTTTAATTCTTGTTCTTGTTGAACCTTTTCAGTAATATCTTCATACATGCATGCTACTTGCTCTACTTCTCCATTAATACCAAACACAGGAAAAACGGCTACATTAACCCAGTAATCCTTATCGGGTGCTTCACTCGTTGCTTTATTTGGATTATAACAGCTAATCAAATTAGCCCTATATATTCCCCTTGCGGCATCTCTGAAAGTTTGTTTTTCTTGTTCTGTATGATGATCCTCTAATATACTATGATCTGGAGGGGGTCTTGCTTTCCATAAGTCGAAAAAAGCTTTATTACAAGAAATGAAGTATCCGTTCAAATCCCTAAATTCAATACCGAAAGGATTATTTTGAATAAAATTCTTCAAAAATTCCGCTTCTCGTTTTAATTTACCTTTTTCGTATCTTTCTTGCGTAATATCTCGAAATAAAATCATAATATTAGTTTGCGACAGGAATAGGAAAAATAATTCATAATATCTTTTTTTTTCCCGGATATTCAACTCTATTCTACAAGTTGAGGATTTCTCTTTGTCAAGAATCTGCTCTATTTTTAGGATATAACTTTTTTTAGATATTGAAGTAAGAATTTGATGAAAAGTTTTTCCTGAAGTCTTTCCTTCCTTAATATAAGATTCAAGTATTTTGTCATTAAATCCATAATCAATTATTTGATATGAATTTGTTAAAATTATATACTCATCAAATAAGTCTTTAAAATTCTCCAAAATGATGTTATAATTTGTTTCTATCTTATGAAGGTTAGTCCTCAAGAAATAAACCTGTTATATGATCCTAGTTAGTATGTCTATGTAAATATATCTCTATAAAATATTATTGGTTCTGATATTTAAGATTTTTTATGAAATACAGACAAATTAGTAAAAATGAAAAGCAGACTATATTTAAGCTGTAGCAATAGAAAATAAGAACGAATTATAATATTATGGTAAAATTAAAAATTTACCTAGAAAAGATTTTTTAATAGTAAGTTTTGAATCAAAAATTTAGAATAAACTCCATTAAAATTTATTAATAACAGATTGAATATCGGAATATTAGGTTTCGGCTTGTAGTGTAGTGATTATCAAAAAATTTTTTATGTTAATCAAATCAGTTTAAAATGAAAATAAAAAATGGAGAATGATATTATCATTTATCCCCTATAATTAAATATTTTAAACTTCTATTCCCTCTGAGCTTGTATGTCGTCAAGAGACTGTCCTTTTGTTTCATAAGGTTTAACACTCAAGGAGAATAAGGGAATCAACATAAAGATTCCCGCTGTAATCCAAAGTCCACTGTAATCTGGAAAAATCGTTATGAGAAGAGAAGCGATTAATGGTCCAAATACATAACCGAATCGACTTCCAGTTACACTAATCCCCGTTGCTGTACTCCGTACTCGCGTTGGAAAAATCTCTGAAAAGTAAATCATGATCCAAGTTAAAATTATCGGCATAAATAGATAGATCATCCACATAAATATTGGACTCGCAACTATACCTAAAAATGTGTAACCAATAGCAGCACCTATACAACCGAAGGCTAATGTAAAGTTTCTCCCTGCCTTATCAAGTAATACTCCAGCAGATAAAGCTCCTATGATAGTCATTAAGCTCGCCATCAAAAGGTATAATCGAAAGGTACCATCATCGATCCCTTGGATTTCTATGAAGTAGTTTCCTACCCACGTGACGCCAATTTTAAATGAAATAGTCCAAATAGTGTAAATTAATGTGCTAATTATCACATATTTTAGGTCTTTTCGTTTCAATGACTTAAAGGCATCTTTAAACTTGAGTAGCTCCCCTTCAAATTCTTCATGAGTTCTAGTCCATATCTTAGTTTCTTGCATACGTGTCCAGATGATAAGAACTAAAATCATAAAAAAAAACATTATTCCATAAGTCCACCGCCATCCTAGAGTATCCATAATTATTGGACCAAGAATAGCATACAAAGGAATTAATCCGATTAAAAAAACAATCCCACCATAAGTTCCGCGTTTTTCAGGTTTCGATTCCTCTACTATAGGTAATTCCCACATATTCGATAGTGTCCCAGTAATAATTATCGTATAGAAAAGCATAAATACGAAGAAATTAGTAGAAAAGAAAATTACGAAAAATGTGGGGACTCCCATAAGTAAAATCAATACTAAGAGTCCCTTTTTTCTGCCATACCTGTCAGCAAAAAATGAGAGGAAGAAAACTGAAAGTGTTATGAAACCAAAGATCCCTTGCCAAAAGGCGAATTCACTGTCTGTAATAGGAAATTCACCGATTATTCTGTTAACTACTACCGTCTCGACCAACGAAAGATACTGATCCATCTGAGCGATAAGCCCCATAAATACAACCAAAAAGATGGTATATTTACGTGATCTTGGTTCGATCTCTTTTAATTGTTTTTCTTTAGCATATCGTTCTATTTTAGACATGTTAATAGTAAATTTGTCCTTATGATATATAAAGATTTAATTTAAAACGAAAAAGCTCTTCGTTTGAAAATGATTGTAAATATATATTAGAATAGACAAAAGCTATACTTATTTCCTTAAAGGATTAGTCAAAGAGTGAACGACAACTGAAGCATATACCCGCCCTTCTGTTCTATTTTCGTCACCGAAAAAAGATATGAGCATCCAACTAAGCGACCTACCTAAAGCTCGCTCCAAGTACTCTATGCTTTCATTTGGTCTTGCACCAAGGCTTTAGCTCGTTTCAGCCATTCCCACTTTCCCGTTCATTGGCTTATTTCCAAATCATTACCATTAGAAAGAAGGCGGTGTCGTTTCTATACCTAAAGTATGGTTTTCACCATAGTAGCTTTAGCTACTCCTTGCTTGGAGTGTGAGGCGAGGTTCCTCAGTTAGTCTAGCTAACCGTAAGCTCACCTGCTTCATTTGTCAAATAATAGAACGTTTGAAATTTTAAATATTTATCCGTTATAGAAGATACGTAATTGGTCATTCAGTTTAAAAAGTATGTATTATTAATTTTTACAAAGTTATTATCTATATCTATAGCAAAGATTTATATGAATCTTTAATAGAGATAGAAAAATAAAATAACTATATTTACAAAAAAATTGAAAAAATTTTAAGTGAAAAATATGAGTGAATTATTATTAATTATAGCAATCGCAGCTGGAGTTTTGGCATTAGTTTTAGCCATATACTTTTCGAAGTTAGTAATGAAAGAAGATCCTGGAAATGAAAAAATGCAAGAAGTTTCTGGATATATC
This sequence comes from uncultured archaeon, assembly GCA_964653985.1. Classification (GTDB taxonomy): domain Archaea; phylum Asgardarchaeota; class Lokiarchaeia; order Sigyniarchaeales; family SOKP01; genus CAZZIC01. The sequence continues at coordinate 7,980 of CAZZIC010000081.1, forward strand.
GAAGAAGGTGCGAAAACATTCATCAAAGTTCAGTATAAGGTGCTCGGAGCATTTGTTATTGCATTAGCAATCGCTCTGTTGTTTCTTATAGAACCTGGTGAATTGAGCTGGTCACACATCATTGCCTATTTAATTGGATGTGTTGGCTCAATGTGGGCAGGTTGGATGGGAATGTATGTAGGTGTTAAAGCTAACGCACGATCTGCTCAAGGTTGTACCGTGAGTACCAAAAAAGGATTTGATATATCTTTCTTCGGTGGTACAGTTATGGGTTTAGCCGTTGTAGCTGTCGCTCTTATCGGAATTTCTACCCTTTACTGGATTTACGGAGATCCTAAGGTTGTTTTAGGTTTCAGTTTTGGAGCAAGCAGTATCGCCCTCTTTATGAAATGCGGGGGTGGAATCTATACAAAAACAGCCGATGTGGGTGCCGATTTAGTAGGTAAAGCCGAATACGATTTACCAGAAGATGATCCACGAAATCCTGCTTCCATTGCCGATAATGTCGGAGATAATGTTGGTGATATCGCAGGTATGGGAAGCGATTTATTCGATTCCTACGTAGCTTCAATTGTCGCTGCTATGTTATTGGCTGCTACTCTACCAAATTTGAATATAATATCAGAGGGTTCCCAAACACTCTTTGTTATATTCCCAGTGGTCCTATGTGCCTTCGGATTATTTGCATCCATTTTTGGGATTTATTTCATTAAAGCATGGAAGACCGGAGATCCAAGCAAGTTATTAAACTTTGGGACATATTTCGCTACAATAATGTTTGCTGGAACTGCTGCTCTCTGTACTCTTATCTTTACTCCGTTTGTTACGTCAACCGAAGTGCCATTATTGTGGGGTCTGTATTTATGTTCATTAATAGGTCTTGCTAGTGGTATAATCATAGGTTTAACCAGTGATTATTATACACGTGAAGATAAAAAACCAACACGTGAAATAGCTCACGCTGCTCAAGAAGGCGATGCAGTTGTAATATTAAGTGGTTTTTCTTATGGTCTAATAAGTGTCGTACCTCCTGCAATAGGCATAGTTGCGGCAATGACTTTTGCTTACTTCATCCCATTCAGTATTACTGGAGAGTTTTCAGGGGGTGTATTTGGTGTAGCAATCGCAGCTGTAGGAATGCTTTCAATTGTAGGTACAATTGTATCAAATGATGCTTATGGACCCATAGTTGATAATGCACGAGGTATAGCAGAACAAGGAGAATTGGGAGAGGAAGTAATAAGAGAAGCAGATAGACTTGATATGGCGGGAAATACTGCGAAAGCTATAACAAAGGGTTATGCAATTGGTGCGGCAAATCTTACTGTTTTAGCATTATTGTTTTCATTTGCACAGGAAGCTGAGTTGGAAAATTTCGTCATTAACCTTTTAAATATCAAGGTATTAATCGGTGCCTTTATAGGTGTTGTTGTACCTGCATTATTCTCTGCATTGCTGGTTTTATCAGTTCAGAAGAATGCTGCCTTAATGGTTGATGAAATCCGACGTCAGTTTGAGGAAGAACCAGGAATTTTAGAAGGTACAGTCCCTGCAGACTTTAATAAATGTATTGACATCGCTACAAAAGGAGCTCTTAAAGAATTAATTCTTCCTAGTATAATTTCGATCTTGATTCCAATTAGCATCGGTTTAATTTTTGGACTCCAAGCTTTAGGCGCATTCCTTGCTGGAGCAATCTTATCAGGTTTTGTCTTTGCAATCTTCATGAGTAATAGCGGAGGATCTTGGGATAATGCTAAAAAATGGATAGAGGATGGAAACTTAGGAGGCAAAGGAACTGCTGCTCATAAGGCGTCTATTACAGGAGATACAGTTGGAGACCCATTCAAGGATACAGCGGGACCAAGCATAAACACTTTATTAGTTGTAATGTCCTTAACTGCCTCTATCTTCCTCGGATTATTCTTATCCATAGGAGCTGGGGCGGGATTATTAGCCTTAATTGGTTTCTAAAGAAAAAATATCTTTAAATCAAAATTTTTTATTTTTTTTAATTCTAATCTTTTACAGCGCTTCAAAATTAAAATATTTTCTTTAACACTATTTTTATTTTTTATAGAATGAGTTATCTGGAAATATAAGAACCACTTGGATGTATTGTTTATCCTTTAATTCTAAAAGCTCAGCGATAAGGAAAGCTTCTCTAAGATCTCCATTTTTGATTTTGAATTTCGCTTTAAAAGAGTCATGTCCTTGATTTAAAAGATTTTTTATATGTCTTTTCTTTTCTTCTCCAGAAACATCAATGATTTTTTCTACCTTATGATCGATGAGTTCTTTGGATCCGTAGCCCAATAATTTTAGAGCCGCTTTATTTAAATCAATTATATCCTTTGATTCTAAATCTATAATTAAAACGGGATGTTTAGCATTATTGAATAATGATCTATACTTTCTCTCATTGATTTCAAGTTGTTCTTTTGATTCTCGAAGCGCAGTTATATCTTGAGCAGCTATGAGAAGTAATTCAGGTTGGCCATCTAATCTGTTATTAAGAATATTTGATCGGTTTAGAAACACTCTTTTGCCTTTTTTGGTATGATATATTAATTCTTTTTCATGCGATTTTCCATCTCCCAAAGTTTTTAAAAGAATACAATCTTTACAAACCTCTTTTCTATTATGAAAAAATTGATAACATTTTCTATGTAATGGATTATCATCAAATTGAGATTTAATCTGTTTGTTTACCCAAATTATATTGAAACCAGAATCGACAATTAATAAATGATCAGGTATGATAGATATTATCCCTCTCAAGAGATTTTCACTACTTTTGAGGGTTTCTTGAGCATATTTTCGTTCTAAGATATTTCCTATAAGCTCAGAGGGAATCCTAAATAATTCCAGATCATCCAAGTTCCAATCCCTTGTTTCCTTAACATCATCGAAACCAAGAAAGCCCATTAGGTCGTCTTTAATATAAATAGGGAAAGCTAAAATTGATTTAATATTATGGTCCTCATGATTATGACCGGAGGGAAAAATTCTCAAATCTTCGGGTTTAGTGATGTGAATCAGAGAATTAGTTTGAAGTTGTTTGATCCACCATTTTAAACTTTTTATAGGAATCCCTTGCAATTCTTTTATTTGAGGTCTAACATTCTCTGCACACCATTCGTGTGTATTGTTCATGACTTCCTTATTTTCATCAAAGAGAAAGAGATAACCTTTACTAGCATTAATAAATTGAACCATATCTTTAATAGTTAAGTTGATGACATCGTTAAAATCGATGATACCAACAAATCGTGCGGATATCTTACTTATAAGTCGTTCAAATTCAAACCTCCGTTGAATCTTCTCTTTGGCAATTTCTTCTTTTGAAAGATCTCGAACAATACCAATAAGTCTCAATTTTCCTTGATCATTAATCAAATTTCCTTTCGCTTTAACGGGGAGATATTGACCATTTTTTTTGGGAGTTCTAAATTTCAAAGAAATGAGGTCTCCAGTTTTAAGTGCCCTCTGAAATGCTTTTTTAAAGAGATCTAAATCATCCGGATGAACATATTCAAAAATATTGTCATTTTTAAATTCTTCTTGTGTGTAACCTAATAATCGTTCAACTTGGGGACTTACATAAAGAATATTTCCATCAATTGTAGTTTTTACTACGATATCAGAAAGATTGTCAATAATATTTTTATATTCCTCTTTTGATTGCGAGAGTGCTTTTTGAGTTTTTTTTAATTTATTAATATCCTGTAATATCCATTGAAAAAACGTCTCATCTCCATACTTAAAAGAGGATATTTGAGAAATGACCCAATAATCGCTCTTATCTTTTCTTTTTATCTGGATCTCACTTGGATGTAAATCCTCATCTTTTAGGCTTGATTTAAAAGCTTTTTTTATGACTGATAATAACCTAGGAGGATAAATAGGAAAGGCTTGATAATTTTTACCGATTAAATCCGATTTATCATATCCAGTTACTTTCTTCATCGATTTATTACAATTAATTAAGTTCCCTTTAGCGTTGAAAATTCCGATAGCCACTGGAGATTGCTCTATAATTGCACTTAACTTTTTTTCTGATTCTTTAATCTTTTGTTCCGCAACTTTCCTTCTTGTGATATCTTCATGATATCCCAGAATTATATTAGGAGGAACAAAAACTAACCTTATTCTTAAAAAATGAGATGTCCCTGTTATTGTAAATTCATATTCAATTTCTTTATCTATAGTTTCCTTTTTTTTAATACATTTTCTTATATATTTTAAAATTCTTGGTCTCTCCTTAAAAACTTCCGTTGCCGATTTCCCCATCAATTTATGAAGCTTATTACTAACCAAATCGTCGGCGGCTTTGTTAAAATCACTAAAGATAATTTCATTATCTACTAATCTCCATATGTGAATTGGAGTTGGAATGTTCTTAAAGATTCGAAGATAATCTATATTATTATCCTTATATTCAAATGATTCGCTTGTAGGTTGCTTCTCTTCTAAAGTTTCATTAAAAATATCTGGGTTTGGTTCCGTGATTTGACAACTCCGTCATGATTTAGATTAAAAGATTCCTCATTTTTTAATTTCAAATAATTAAAACTGATTTATATATTAAAATATACCTTAAATTGGCTACTAAAATGTAAAAATTTACTAAATCTAAGTTTTTTGGTTATAGGAAATTAAAAAAATTTTTGTAAATCTTGTATAAAATAGGATCTGATTTTCATTCTATTATTCTCAAAATTCTGATAGGCTTAATTATTGGTAACTTATATATAAATAAAACAATATCAATATTTAGGGATATTTAATTGTTTATCAATATCTACTATAATGTAAATAGGAAACGCTTATTATGAACAAGAAACCAAATATTATATTTATTTTCGAAGATCATAAAGCCTATTATGGGCATGGACATCTGGGAAAAGGTCCCAAGATTCATAAACCAAATTTTGAGAGACTTGCTTCCGAAGGAGTGGAATTTACTCAAGCATATACAGCATGTCCTTTATGCGGACCCGCGCGAAGAACAATATTAACAGGGTTATATCCGCACTCTCATGGAGAGATAAAAAATGAAACGAATGCGAAATATCAACATGAGAACTACTTAGATAAATTGGCGGAAGTGGGTTATAAAAATTACTACTTTGGAAAATGGCATGCCGGAAAGGGTACTGCTTTAGATTTCAATTGTAAAGGTTTTTCAGTTCCTGGATATGGTAACCCTTACACTACTCCAGAATATGAAGAATATTTAAGAAAAGAGAATCTCCCCTTCATCGAGGTAGAGGTTCAAAAGAACTTTTTAGATCCGATCTCAGAACATCTTGATATAAAAGAAGGACAACTCTATAAACCCACCTTTCCTGCATATTCAGAATATATTACAGGTATTATGAAAACTCCCAAAGAAACTCATGAGGCATTTTTTTTAGCAGATCTTGCTTGTGAAACATTAAGAGAAATAGCCAAGAATGGGAAAAAAAACCCCTTTCATTTAAGGGTTGATTTCTGGGGTCCCCATCCCCCCTATTTTGCTACACAAGAATTTTTAGATCTTTATAACCCTAAGGATATTCCAGAACATCCTAATTTTCGGGATGATTTAGAAGATAAGCCAGAATTTTATAAATTTGATACAAGTAAACTGCTTAATAACCATAAGTTAAGTGGTGAATCTAACCCCATACCTTGGTCTGAATGGCAGAAGGTTTTAGCACTCAATTATGCTGAACAAACTTTGATTGATGAAGCGGCAGGACTGATATTAGATACAATCGAGGAATTGGGATTAAAAGAAAATACAGTTGTTATCTGGGCAGCGGATCATGGAGATGCTGTAGCTTGTCATGGAGGGCATTTTGATAAAGATTCCTATATGCCTCAAGAAATGATAAAGATCCCTCAAGTAATGCGCTGGCCAGAGAAAATTGAAGGCAACAGAAAATGTAATAAATTTGTGAGTAATCTTGATTATGCTCCAACACTTTTAGATATCGCGGGAACCTCGTTTACAAATAAAGTTGAAGGGAGAAGTTTATTATCCTTAATTATCGATGGGAAAACGGATTGGAGAGATGATATAGTTATTGAAACGCATGGACACTTTATTAACATTGTGGGTCGTGCAGTTATAAATGATCAATATAAATACATTTGGAACGAGAATTATAAAGATGAATTATATGATTTAAAGAAAGATCCCTTTGAACTTAAAAATCTTATAGAAGATAAAGCATACGAAGAAATACTCAAAGATATGAAATCACGTCTACAGAACTGGAGAAAAAAAACTAATGATAATGTAAGTTTGAAAGATATAAGAGGAAAGAAGTTAAAAAGAAAATAAAAAAAAAATGGTTGTTTTTTAAAATTTCTTGAGATTTATTCTATTCCACATCTGTTCGACTTTCTACTTGCTCTGATTTTTCTCCATGTGGATTATAGAGAGATATTAAACCAAACGCCAATATAGCGGCAATTATGGGAAATACAGATATCAGTAATTTTAATCCAATAACAACGCCCAATGTGCCTGTAGGATTATATTCACTTTGCCAAGCCGTATATTGAAAAACCAAATAAACAGAAGAAATAAATAAGATAATGGAAAATCTGTGGATAAATGCGTTAGTACCATAGAAACTGGCGGAGCGTTTAACGCCACTTTTCAACGAATCTTGATCGATCACCTTCCCCATTAAAATATCGAAGTAAAATAGAATCCCCGACAGTCCAAATCCTATAGAAGCCGCCGAAATCATTGCCAATACTTGACTCACTCCATTATCACTGAAGAATAAGAATGGAATGAAAGTAAATCCTAAAACCACCATCGTTAACATAAAGCCTTTCCTCATCCCATATTTCAATCCAATCTTCCGATGAAATGGCATAAAGATTGCGGCTACAATGAATGCAAATGTAATTGAGATCCCATAATAGAGAAATTTATCATTTCCTAAGACATAAGCACAGTAGAGAGGATACATTGCGGTTAGCATATTGAGGATAAACCATGTGGCCATATTAGCAAGTACAAGAACTAAGAAGTTCTTATTTTTGAGGGCCATTTTAAACGATTCAATAAATGAGGGCTTAATGTGACTTTCCGTTTTACTATTCCTCTTTTCTTTTATCCCAAGTAAGATAAATATTAATCCTGGAATGAAAATAATCACTGCCATGATAAATCCAGTGAAGATATAAGAATTCTGAGCTTGAAGTCTTTCACCTTGAGTGGCACCCGCTCCTATGGAAGGAAGTAAAAATCCAGGTATTATAAAAGCACAAAGAATCGCTACTATTGTCAAAATCCTTAGAAAAACATTAGTTTTAGCGCGTTCCTCTTCTGTTATCCACATCTCGGGAAAAAGAGATTTAACGTTTACATCAAATAAGGTATAAATAAATTCGAAAAGTAAAATTATAAACAAGAAATAATAAAACTCTAAAAATGAAGGCACTGTATAGAGAAATATCATCATCAAACATAAGGGAATAAAAGAAACGATGATAAAGAACTTTCTTTTTCCAAATCTTCCGTGTTGCTTTCTATCTGAGATATATCCCAAGACCGGATCATTGAAAGCGTTCCATGCTCCCCATATGACATATGCAAGCCACATTTGAAATGTGGGAATTCCGATTACCGTAAAATAAAATGTAAAAATGTATGCACTAAAAAATTGATAAGATGTCAAATCGGGAAATCCGTTTAGAGAAAAGGCTAATCTCTCCCTTAATGAAATTGTATCTTCATTCATGTTAATCCTATTAAATGGTTTACTATGTAATTTTGAAAATTACAATTATGTATACTTTTGTCTTTTCTCTTTATAAAGCTTATAGTTTTTGAAAATTTTTTACATTTTTTCAAATTTGAAATTATTGTGTAAATCGTAAAAGAATGTTCAAAATAATATTTTACCCTATCCACATGAATTTTAAGGCAAGATATTTGGAAGTCAAAGAATTGTTCAAATTTATGATTATCCAATAAAATGTATTATTAATATCTACGCAATTAATTCTAGGTTATAGAGAATAGATTTTATCTATTATAAATTTATTAGTAATATTTTTTAAAAACTTCAATTGTTTATTCTTTTGCTTTATATCATATAAAAGATTAGATTTTAAGATAAGCAACCTTTCAAATATATAGGTGAGTTAAGAATTACTACTGTGGGTTGTTCTCATTCTTCTTGTAGTCTGGAAGAACTTAAGCATGAACATGAAGAAGAATCATTCTTTGAAGAACAATTTTGGATTTTTATAGCAATTTCTGGAGTTTTTTTAGGAGTTTCCATCCTTCTTGAAGTTTTAGGTTATTTCGTCATATTAAGTCAAATCTTAGCTTTTAGCTCAATATTTTTTTCAAGTTACGGAATTATAAAAGAAGCTGCGGAGAATGTGAGAGAAAAAAGGATTACCGCCAATTTATTAATGTTAATTGCAGCTGTAGCTTCTTTTTTTATACTTCACGGTCAAGAAGGAGCTACTGCTATAATCTTATATGCCATAGCAGAGAGAATTGAAGAAATTACCTCTGAGAAATCCAGAGATGCGATTAAAGATCTTTTAGAATTAGCACCCGATACGGCATTACTAAAAACCTCAGATGGATATGAGGAAGTTCACACAGAAGAAATTAAGGTTGGAGATATCATTGGAATTAAACCTGGCATGAAAGTGCCTCTTGATGGAATTATTATCAAAGGAAGTTCATATTTCGACGAGAGTGCAATTACTGGGGAATCAATGCCTGTTTTTAAGGAAGAGGGTAATGAGGTTTTTGCGGCGAGTCTCAACAGCAATTTTTTTGTTGAAATAGAAGTAACAAAGGAAGTTCTAGATACGGTTGTCGCAAAAATAGCTGAAACTATTCAATATGCCCAGTTAAATAAAAGCAAAAGCGAACGATTTATTGAGAGGTTTGCGAGGTATTACACTCCGATTATCCTTGTTTCTGCGATACTCGTGATAATTATACCCCCTCTGGTTTTCGGATTAGATTTTAATGATTGGTTTTATCGAGGACTTATTTTACTCGTTGTTTCATGTCCTTGTGCTTTAACACTATCTACTCCATTAGCTATGATTTCTTCCCTTTCAAAACTCGCAAAAGAAGGAATTTTAGTAAAAGGCAATAAGTTTATAGAAAAAATGAAAGATATTGAGATATTTGCATTCGATAAAACAGGAACCTTAACAGAAGGAAGATTAAAGGTATTTGATGTCATTCCTAAATCGGGATCCTCGAAAGAGACCTTAAAAATAGCCGCAAGCTTAGAACGATTATCTGAACATCCCATAAGCAAGGCTATTGTTTTAGAAGCCAAGAAAAGGGATATCGAGTTATTAGAAGTTGATACTTTTACGGCAGTAAAAGGAAAAGGCATAGAAGGAAAGATTAGAGATAAATCTTATAAAGTGGGAAGTGAGCGATTCTTTAGGGAACAAGGCTACGAGATTCCAGATAATGAAGTAGAGATTTTAGAGAACAAAGGAACAATGCCGATTCTAGTGGGGCGTGAAAAAGAACTTCTCGGAATAATTACATTAAGGGATGTAATGAGAATTTCAGCTCCAATACTTTCACAAGGATTACGTGAAAGAGGATATGATACTGTATTAATTTCGGGTGATTCCCAAGCCGCATGTAATACGATAGGAGAGTGCTTGAATATTACATCAATTCACGGAGAACTTCTTCCCGATCAAAAATTGGAGCAAATTAAAAATCTAAAGAAACAAAATAAAAAAGTTTCAATGGTTGGAGATGGAATTAATGATGCCCCTTCAATGGCTCTTTCTGATCTAGGAATTGCGATTGGAGCCTCTGCAACGGATTTGACACTAGAAACAGCCGACGTAGTTGTGATGAATGATGATCTCAAAAACATTTTGACATTTGTTGATATCGCAGAAAAAACGAATAAAAAAATCCGGCAAAACATTTGGACTTCAATAATCATAAAAGTATCATTCGCAATATTAACTGTCTTAGGTTTAATGACCCTGTGGATTGCAGTAGGAATTGGAGA
>CAZZIC010000082.1:0-1686 GCA_964653985.1 uncultured archaeon
TTCTTTTCAGGTTTGGGAGGCTCTACTTTAGGAATACTTACTTTCAACACACCTTTTTCTAATTGCGCATCAATGGCATCTTGATCGATGTTTTCGGGTAATCTAAATGCTCGATAATAACTTTTGGAGCTATATTCTCTACGTACTGTCTCGCCTTCCTCTTTTTCCTCAGATTCCTCTTCAATGTTTCCTTTAATTTCTAAGACGTCATCATGAAATGTGACTTCGATTTCTCCTTTATCTAAACCTGGCATCTCTGCGGAAATCTCAAAATGATCTTCGGCTTCCTTGATGTTTGATAAAGGTGTCCTAAATAGAGGTTCCTCCCTATCAGCAAGTTTAAAGTCTCTTGGAAATCGAGGTCTCCAATCTTCGAAGAATCCCCGAGATAAATCGTCAAACAATCTATCCATTTGCTGGAATAGAGAGAATGGATTTTCTCTTCGAATGGATAATTCTCTGGATCGTTTTTCCTCTTCTTCCGAACTTTCTCCTTCTTTTACATCAATTTCTTCAGACATAATTAAGACCTCCTATATTCACACTTTTAATTACTTTTTTGATAATTATTATGGAATTTATTCGGTTTGTAATTACATTAAATATTTAAATATTTCGTTTATCATTTTTAAATAGTTCCTCAGTTCTAGTATGATTCTATTAAAAAGCTATAAATTCTGTTATTTTCTTTTTAGTCAATGGGATAATCGTTTTTGATAAATTAGAAATTAATCATCCTTATCTAGATTTTAAATGAATGTAATATATACAAACATAATATACTAATTTAAAAACAACCACATCTAAAAATTATCGGAGTTTAAATTTCTAAATATAGAGAAAATCTTACTTGAAATTAGTGATTCTACATGAGGCTACAGGAACCACGAGGTGTGAATGAAGGTAATGAGGAATTCAAGAATGGCGAAACATCAAACTCAACTATATTGTCGATTGATTTACAGCTGGAAGATAATGAGATTTCAAAAATTTGGAAAGATATTATTGAGAAAAATCCAAATTACTTCCAAAAACTTTTAAACCATTTAGATCTCTCAGATGATAAGTTTTTAAAAAGAAAGTGTGTATTTTGCCAAAGGGAACTTAACTTTGGAAATTTCTTCTACAATAATGCCTCCCTAACTTTAGGCAAGGCTTGGGATATTTGGGGTAATAGAAAAATTAAATTCTATTGTCTTAAGTGTGAAAAAGATTCTTAGATCTCATCTTCTGAAAATTTCTCAAAAAATTTAATAACCTCCAATGTGATTATATTAATGAAACTAAGAAAAATTTTCTTTATTTACAATTCCAATAAGGAGAAGTTCAAACCGTGGTAGTGAGAGAAGCTGGTTTATTATTCCGTGGTTATACCTTGGTGAATTCTAAATTCCATGCGACGGGGTCTGGAATAGATGATGATCTAAGAAGTGGGTTTTTAACAGCTCTAATGAACTTTGCTGAAAATGCCTTTTCATCAACTCGGGTTGAATACCTGGAAGGGAATAAATATGCCATTGCTTTTAAAGCTGATAAAGTCAAGTCTCTAGATTCAAATATGAAAGAACCCGTGTTTAGTTATGCTATTTTGGATAAAGAAGACAGTGATATGGAAAAGTACATTACTAAAAACGTCCATCCTATGTTAGAAAAGGCATTAGAGCAATTCTTACCAACAACTAAAGG
>CAZZIC010000082.1:1786-17847 GCA_964653985.1 uncultured archaeon
ATTTTGCTTGTTCATTAACTTTTCCCCAAGAAATCGCTTCTTGTAATGTGGCACCGCTAAGTCCTCCTGGTTCTGGGCGATCCATTGTAATTTGAATGGCATATTTCGCCGATGTCGGGCAAAATTGAAGTGATTGCATAATAAAATTCTTAGGAACACCACCTCCTACAATACATACGCCTGCACTCTCCGCATCCCAAGCTAAATCCACCATCTTCAACATATCTTTAAAATGATTTAAATTAAGGTCTCGGTTATGGAATCCAATTTGGAGTGCTAAACCTGAATCTGTAAATGCAGGACAGAAGATAGGAACATTATTTTGAGCGCATACCTTTAATATCGAGTGAGAATCTTCGGGCAATTGGTTTCCCAAAAATTGTAAAAATTCACTTACGGGCATTTCTCGGTTAGGAATCTGAAGTTCAGAGATAAAATCCTCGATTCCTTCATACACATCATTAGGAAGGAAAACATCATATATTCTATTGATTTCCTCAGAATGAAGTTGAATATCATCAAAATCTTGGGCTCTTCTTTCACCTTGGAGATGGTGATACCCAAGAGTCTCGGCTATATCATGAGTGAGATTGGCTCCTGTAGTCACTAATACATCAATAAATCCTCTTTCTAGATAATCATGAATGAGCCCTTGCATTCCAACTGGAACCATGGCACCGGCTAATCCAAAAAACTTTACACATTCTGAGTCTTCTATCATTTCACGATAGATCTCACAAGAGAGCGCCAATCTTTTAGCGTTAAATCCCGTTTCTTTTAGGGATGTCATTAATGACACAATATCGCAATCTTCTGAGATTTTAAATTGGTTTACTTTCTTTAACTGGTTTTTTAAATCTTTTTCGTCCATATTTTTGTTCATCTCAACTCCATTCGTTTCTAAATCTTTAATAGGTTAGTAACAATTTTCACGCTGTGATCTTTGTAGAACTAAGTCCATCTTAAAATAATTAAAATAAAATGGACTTTAAATCATCTTGGTTTTTTCAATAAAGGAGATCATTTCCGTGATTAATTTTGCCGCTAAAATGGATGTTACACTGTTTTGATTATCTAAATTTGGCGCAACTTCAACTACATCAAACCCGATTACATTGAAATTTTTTGCTATTTCTTGAAGGATTTTCCACATTTTTCTATAGGAAAAACCACCCGGTATGGCAAATCCTGTCGCGGGAGCAATAGATGGATCCAATGCATCAACATCGATGGAAATATAGAGATTAGTAATATTGGAAGTTTTAAAAAATTCAATTATCTTTTCGATATATTCACTTAAACTCAACTCTGAAAGGAGATGAGCATCTAAATGAGTTATCCCTTCTTCTTCAGCTATCTTTAGTTCAGGAATATCAACATCTCTCACGCCTGCGATGAGTAAATTTGACTTATTTATGAAATCCAAATCGAACACTCGATGAGTAATTGTTGCGTGAGAAAAAACTCCCTTGTCCCAATGCTGATAAAAATCCAAATGAGCATCAAAGATAAGGACTCCAAAATCTTCTTTTTTTGTAAGATTTTCCCCAACAGTCTTTATTACCGGATATGAGCAAAAATGATCCCCCCCAATCATGATGGGGATTGTATCCTGTTTCTCTTTATAAATTTTGTGTATAAAGTCTTCAATATTTTTGATAATCTGTTTTACGTATTGTCCTTGAGCTTCTATTTTAACATCTCCAAGGTCAACTACCTTAAATTCTGGAATTCTGAATCCTAATTCGGTTGTCAAAGCGAGATTGTGAGTTACTTCGCGAATTTTTTCGGGCGCAATAGCAGAATTAGGTAATTCGATTGAAGTAAGATAATCCCAAGGGATGCCAAAAAGGACATATTCCGTATCTTTTTTAATAACTTCTCCAAAATCAAAAAATGTCATATAAGAATTTAGAAATTTTTATTCTTTTTAAATTATATTTACACAAATTTACATATTTTTTAAAGTGGTAATTTCTAATATTTGTTCTAGTACGATCTTGATCACGATCTGAACACATCGTATGAGTAGAAGCCGTGCCCTTTCTAAAGATGTATCATCCCCTATTACTTGACACGAAGTGTAAAATGAGTTAAATTTCTGAGCAAGAGTGAGTAAATACTCCGTAACAAGATGGACGTCATAATTTTTCGCCGCATTTTCAATGATCTCGGGAAAATAATTCAATTGGTTGATGACCTTCTTTTCAATATCTTTTTCGAATAGTCCCGAATGAATTTCTGGATCTATATTTTCTCGGGATTTTTCAATTATTGATTGAATTCTGGCATATACATATTGAACATACGGTCCAGTCTCTCCCTCAAAGGAGATACTTTCATCGGGGAAAAAGGTAAAATCCTTGTTTTGATTATATTTGAGAATGTAAAATCGTATAGCAGACATCCCGATAACCCTTGCTCGATATTTCTTTTCCTCTTCGGAAAGCTCTGGATATCTTTCTCCTACCTCCTCATAAGCAAGCTGATACATCTCTTCTATTAATTCATCCGCATCTACAACTGTACCCTCCCGACTTTTCATTTTCCCGCTAGGTAGATAAATCATTCCATAGGAGAGATGATGGGTATCGCCTTCGAACCCCAACATATCCAAGACAGCAAATAATTGTCTGAAATATAAATTCTGTTCACTCCCCACAACATAAATTGAAGTATCAAAATCAAAATCTTCCTTCTTTTTGTAAGCAAGGTAGATATCCTGAGTGATGTAAACTGAGGTTCCATCACTTCTTAACAAGATTTTATTTGGTAAATCATATTTGTCTTTTAATTCTGCTTCTATGGCACCATCTTCAAGTTTTTTAAACACACCCTTCTTAACACCTTCTTGGATCTTTTCTTTTCCTTCTTTATAGATATCGGATTCGAAATACTCCTTATCAAATTCTATATTAAATTTTTCATAAGTTTCTTTGAAACCCTCGAGTGCCCATTTATTCATCTTCTTCCATAATTTTCTTGTCTTAGGATCTCCTTTTTCCCATAATTTTAGTAATTCATGAGCCTCTTCTTTCAAGGTTTCATCTTTCTCTTCCTCGAGATTATATCTAACATAAAAATCTCCAACAAAGTGGTCAGATTTCTTGTCGGGTTTTTGATTATTTCCCCATTTTTGATAGGCTAACATGGATTTACAGATATGAATACCTCTGTCGTTATTAAGATTTACCTTGAAGACATTATGTCCGGTGTATTCAAGGAGGTTAGCTAGGCTTTGACCAAGAAGCATATTTCTTATATGACCCAAGTGGAGAGGTTTATTTGTATTAGGTGCTGGGAACTCAATTACATATCTTTTTTTATTTATTTTCTTCTTTTTTCCAAAATCCTGTCGAAATTTGAAAATATTTTTAAGAATAAGTTCCGAGTTAAATGAAAAATTCAAATATGGACCGTCTATATTAATTTTATCAATAAAATCGGGTAATTCAATTTTTTCTTTTAATTCTTTCGCAATAACTTGTGGTGCCTTCTTTTCATGTTTTGCCAACCGAAAAGTAGGAAAAGCGTAGGTATAACTCATTTCTGGTGGCGGAACTTCGATAGTGTTTATGATATCCTCAATGCTAAGATATGGAATGTATGTAGTCAATATATCTGCTAATTCCCTTTTATTGTACATCTATTTTCAACAAATTGCTATAATTTTAAATAATATTTTTAGAATAAAGCACAATGCCTTAAAAGCTATAATTCAGTATTTCTAAAAACTTTTATTTCTTCGAATAACCTAATTTCACAAAAGGGTAAATTAAATAGGAATTTTCGCTCTAGTTTAATTATCTATTCTATTATAATATTCGAAGTTATGTGAAAAATCAATTATGTCATTTAAACAAGAAGCAAAAGAAAATTTTCCCGACTGGCCCATTTATGATGAGGATGAGCTTAATGCCGTAAATGAAGTAATAAACTCTAAAAATTGGTGGGCAGGTTCTCCCGGTGTTCATAAAGGAGAGAATGTCTGGAAATTTCAAGAAGAATTTGCTAATCTTCAAGAAGCAAATCACTGTATAGCAGTGTTTAATGGAACAGTTGCCATAGAAACTGCACTATTGGCTCTAGGGGTGGGACTCGGAGATGAAGTTATCGTCTCGGACTATACTTTTGTAGCATCTGCATCAGCCGTGGTTGCTACAAATGCTGTACCAATATTTTGTGATATCGATCCCGATACATTTGTGATGGATGTTAATAAAGTTGAGGAACTTATCAATGAAAGAACAAAAGCAATAATCCCCGTCCATTTAGGGGGTAATCCGGTTGAGATGGATAAACTTATGGAAATTGCTAACAAGTATGACTTAAGAGTGGTAGAAGATTCAGCTCATGCTCATGGTTCTCGCTATAAGGGAAAAAGATTAGGAAATTGGGGAAATGCGGGTACGTTCAGTTTTCAAGCCTCTAAAGTAATAACAGCGGGAGAAGGAGGAGCTATAATAGTGAATGATAAGTCTTTAGCTGATCTAATATATTCCATTTCAGATTGTGGAAGAGTTAAGAATGAATATTTTTATAAACATGTCAGATATGGAACTAATTATCGAATGAATGAATTTCAAGCAGCTGTTTTACGAAAACAAATGGAAAAATTTCCAGATCAACATAAATTGAGAAATGAAAATGCTAAATATTTAACGAAAGAATTAAACAAGATCCATGGGATCAAAGTAATAAAACCGACGCCTGGAACGGAAGAATTGGGTTGGTATATTTTTCCTTTTGTATTTGATCCGGTTGAATTTAGCGGAATATCAAAAGATGAATTCTATGAAAGCCTCAATAAGAACGGAATCCCTACCGATGATTGTTATCCTCCTCTTCATAGCTTAACGTGTTTTAAAGAAGTAAACTTACGTCCAGGAATTGATTATTCTCATGCCAATTGGGGTAGTGCAAAAAGTAAAGATGAAAATTTTCCTGTAGTTTCAGATATATATTCCAGAAGTATTGAATTTCCACATGAAATTTTATTAGCATCCAAGGAAAAACTAGATTCAATTGTTGAATTTATTGCTTCTTTAAAGAAAAGATAAAGAAGTTATTCAATATCTATTAAAAGTTCTTTTTCTTCTTTTTTATTAATCTTCCCCATAATAATCTTTTTTATTCCTGGTAAAACTTCAGCATAGGCAATATATAGATAAGGTGCTCCTTGATGGAATAAGATCACAGTTTCAAATAATAGAAAGAGTAAATTCGATGGACGAATCCCCCAAATAAATAAAGGAAATTCCATGAAAAATGATTCAAGACATCCAATAATAAAAACGTATCCGATTATTCTCGGATTCTTACGTTTAAATAGGTTAGTTCCATAGATCAATGCTAAAATCAAATATCCAACAATTACATTAGCCACCCAGATTGGCATTTGAGAATTCATAAGCCTATGGGTATATACCATGGTATCATTAAAAGGCAACATCAATGAGATTAAGGGAATCATCATCCATGATCCGAAAAAAAGAAGTGTAAAATACGACATCTCTCTTTTATTAGCATTATTTTTCACATTATCAAACATGATCCAGAGCCACGCAAAAGCAAACATCGAATAGGAAAATGTCATCATAAAATCTGCTCCAAATTTGAGCCAAAAATACTCTCCGAGATTATGAGGAACTTTAACTCCATCGATCCAATATTCTCGAACAAAGGTTCCCGCGGGATAGGCATCTCCTGCAGGTAAATTCCACCAGATGATAGCGTCAATCAAATAAACAATAAACCCAGTCAGGATTCCTGCCTTTAAGGCGGTCCATTTTTTAAATCTTACTAAACTGAGCACCCAAATTCCCAAGAAGATGGCATCAATGTAAATATAATCATATTGAAAGTTTCTTATTGCTTGATTGAAACTTTCTATTAAATTACCGAAGTTAGTATCTAATAAGTTAATGTAATTCACCAATCTAAGGGTTTATAATACTCAACTTTTCTTTTACTATCCCCTTTAAAAAGGAATACTAAATGACAATAAAATAATATTATATAAAAATTTTAAATATATCTTAGATAACAGTCTCCATTTTTTGAGTTTTTGAGCTTCTATACATCGTATCAATGATTTTAAGAACTTTCAAGCCAAACGTTCCATCTGTGAGAGGTTTTTGGTTGGAACGAATACATTCTATAAAATGTTTCATTTCTTGAGGATAACCGAATGTATATCCCTCATCAGGAATAGGAAATGTCCATCCTTGGGTTGAACTTGCCTTTTCCACAGCGTATCCATAACCTGTTTCACTATATACACTTATAAGATCGCTAAATGTGGGAGATGCCTTTATTTGCCCGTCAGTTCCATATAATTCAAAACCCATATCATAACCTCCGGGGGCGGTCCAAGATTCTTCAATGATAACTTGGGCACCGTTTTCAAAATATAATATTCCTACTGCATTATCCTCAACTTCACAGATTCCAAATTCTTCTCTTTCGGGTTTTAAAGTTCTTGTTTGGCAAAACACTTTTTCAACATTTGAATCCAAATACCATAAAAGACAAGCAATATCATGAACTCCTAAATCAATCAATGAACCTCCTCCGGCTTTATCTCTTTTATAAAACCAACTGGAGTGCGGTCCAGAATGCTGTTCTTTCCCTCTTCCCATATAAATTTCTCCTAATGCCCCCTCTTCTATAATATCTTTAGCCTTTCTGAATGCGGGTGCGTACATATTATTTTCACAATAAAAAATCCTTTTACCGGAAGATTTTTCAGCTTCAAGCATTTCCTCTCCCTCTTCTGCATTCATTGCTAAAGGTTTCTCAAGAAAAACATGTTTTCCCGAGTTTAATATTTCTATTGTCATCTCTTTATGTAGATAATTTGGAATACATAATGAAACGGCATCACAATCCAATTTTAACAAATCATCAAAACTTTCAATTGGGTTACCTTTAATATTATAATTATTCATTAAGCTTTCAGCATGACTTACATGTTGAGAATAAACCGATACAATCTCTACGTCTGGGAGTTTATTAAATGCGTTGCTATGGTGCTCAGCTATAAAACCAGATCCCACAATAGCGATTCTAACATTTTTTTCATTCATTGTAATCATAAATTGATTGTTAATAATAATAAAAAGGATCTTTCCTTAAATTTGAAATCATTTTAATCATTTTTTTATAAATTTTAAAAGTTATGGCTCTAAGAACGGATTATTAAGAAAGAGACTTTAAATAAAATCTTTCCAAAATGATGATGGAGATGCTTGATTTTTAATTTTTGAAAAGGGACATGCAGCTATACATTTACCGCAATCACTGCTATTTTCAACCCAAAACTCAAAACACTTTTCCACATCTATGTAGTATTTTAGAATACCTGAATTATTTGAAATACTTTCTCGTTTCCAAGTTGGGTTTCGATCTTTTGGAATGGCATCAACTTCACAAGCCTTCGCACATTTATCACATTTCTTACAATATTTTTCTAAAATTTTAATGAAATCAACATTAGGACCGTCGGATTTCAAAGGCATATCGGTAAAAACCTTAGCGATTCGGACTCGAGGACCATATTCAGGAGTTACGAGTAGTCCTATCCTCCCAAGGGCTCCAAGACCAGCATCAATGGCCAATGGAACACTAAGCGAAGTGTCATTTCCGCATTGTAATGCTCTATAACCCATATTCCTTATAAACTCTCCTACACAAGAAATTGTAAATGCCATTTTTGAATAGGCAATAGAAGCCGCAGCAGCGGCTTGTTGAGCGGGAGCCGTAGAAATAGCCTTTTCATCCATCTCAATACCGATAACAATTGCCTTATTTATTCCTTCTGGTAATTTTATTTTCCTTCCTAAAATATTTTTCTCAACTTTCCCCTCTCTGACATCCTCTTTGGCTTCAGATTCACTTGAAAATTCTGGACGTACAAATCCGGTTTTGTAGATCCATTTCTCATTTATATCTGTTATACCAACAAGTGAAGCACCATAAAACTTAACCAAACCCTTAACTTTGGATGTGAATTCCTTCTCATCTTTGATTTTGTGCTTTGATTGTGTCCATTCTTTCCCATAATCACCATCGTTAGATTCATCCCCTTTCCAAGCAAATGCATATGGAAATTTCTCGTAAACTGTCCAACCTGCCTTCACAGCCGCAAAATCAAACCTTGAATATCCCGGTTTTCCTGAAGATATGTGAGTATTTATATTTTTTTGGAACATTTTTTGATATGTAGAAAGAGATTTATCCCACATTCTACGGTAAATCATATTATTTTTTTGATCAAATCTATTGTAGACTTTTTCATTTATTGGATAAGTATACTGAGGTGATATGGTTTTTTCTTTCATTAATTTATCTAAATTATAATTGATTAAAAATTTTTAAACAACTAAAAATAAGGTAAACTCTTTTAAACCATAATTAACCTATTAAATATTTAAATTATTAATCATTTAAACCAAGTGAGAACTTAAATTTTAAAAACTGATTTAATCAACTCATTTTTAAATGACGTTCAATAATGTATATAAATTTAAACTACTATTTAGAAACATAAAAAAATATTCGCTTAAAATATATGTAAGAGGAGATTATTATTAATATAAATAAGATCGACCTTTACTCTTTGATTATCGTTGTAGGGATTTTAAGTGCCATGCTTTTCTTTTTACCAATCATTTTAAATTTTAAAAAAGTTATGGGAGTTGGGAGCTACAACTATGAAGACAGCAAAGAATATGAATTCAATGAAGGAAAAGTAATAACAGAATTTAGCTTAGATGTTGAATACCTTGAAGATGTGAGAATGGGAGAACTTGAATTGTCCAATTTTTTCCAGATATCGGTTACTGTAAATCTTAAGCACGAAGGAAATATAGAAAATGTAGGTATAGAGGTTCTTAATTACTCAATCTTTCTAAATGATGAGAGAACGATATATTTATCTGAAACTTTAAATCTAGAAGGAGCAGAATCATATAAGAAATCGATTATTAGGCAATTAAATCAAGGTTCTCGTGTAATCCTTACGGGGTTCGTTCAATATAATTTCTATGTTAATGGTGAACTACATACAGAAAAAACAGAACTTAACTTAGAACACATACAACCAGTGGATTCAGGATATTATCTTTATTCTGTGGATTTACCCCTAATATGGTTGAATTTACTCTATTTTGTAATACTTGGTATATTAGTGATAGCGTTGGGTAGAGTCATATGGAATATCCGTTTCAGCTTGAGATATACTGATGAAGAAAGAGAGAAAGATGAATATTATCATAGTTTTATTAGAAAATTGGGCCAAGAAAAGAAAGCAGAAAGTATCTCTTAACTTTAATTTTTAACTATACCTTTCATTTTTTAATGACACTTAATTTTATAACTCCTATCTCTAAAAAAAATGAAATTTATTTTATTCAAGGAAAAAATAACGGAAAAGTTCCCTACAGCAATGCTCTATTAATTAAGGATATATTAATCGATACAGGTATTTCTCCTTTATATTTAAAAAAATTACAACATAAATTTAACTTAAATACCATTATTTTCAGTCATTGGCATGATGATCACATCCGCGATAATAAAATTCTCAATGTAGATACATATATATGTCATGAAAAAGCAAAACCGATTATTGAAGATATGGAGCGGTTAATTGATTTATACGACATTCGAAACACTCCTGCAGAACCCATTTTTAAAGATTTTCTCTCTAATATTATCAATGTGTATGAAATGAGTATAGATCATTCATTTAAGAATGATCAAAAAATTAGAATTGGAACAAATTTAGAATTTACAGCTCTTTATACCCCTGGACATTCCATTGGACATATTTGCCTTTATGAACCTAACCTAAAGCTTGCTTTTTTTGGCGATATTGACTTATCACGTTTCGGTCCTTGGTATGGAGGGTTGGATTCGGATATAGGTCAATTTAAAAACTCCATTGAAAGATTACAAAAATTAGACATCCAAATCGCGATAACGGGGCATAGTGGAATATATGAAGGTTCAGAATTCATTAAAAAAAAATTAGAAGAGTACAAAAAAATATTCGAATTTAGGGATAACCTCATTTTAGATCATCTTATGGATTCAAAACCGCTAACTGCTGCCGATCTTACAGGAAAGAATATAATATACAAAAACTACGACTTTTTTAAACCATTTCTTCTACGAATGGAAAGAACTATGATTCAAAAGCATTTAGATAAACTTCTAAAAGAAAAAAGGATAGAAGAAAGCGATTCTGGTTATATTCGCTCTTAATTTTATTTTAAAATAATTCTTAAAGGTTCAAAAATAAATAGAAATATAATAAAAAGAAGTAAATAAACAATCTTTAGGAAGGTACGTGAAAAAAGATGAAAGAAAAGAGATTTATTAATCAGATTGGATGTGGAATAGACCAACACGGTCATGATGATAATTGTACGAATGCAGCGATGAAGGCGATCCAAAATGCCATATCAAATAATTGTCTCTGTGGGTTAGTAGAAGTTTGTGGGTTAACAGAACCAAAAGAACTATTGAGTATGAAAGTTTATGTAAAAATAGGCGCTCCTTACCCAGAAAAGATTGATGAAAAAAAGGTTTTGAACGCCATACCATTTGGAGAAAAATCCATTGAGGTCGTGAAAGGTGGACTTGTCACTAAAGGCATTCAGATCTCAGAGTTAGGAGATACTTCCGATAAAATACTGGTTTGTAATGCTGCTGTTACGGTATCAGTCATAGAATAAATAAAATAAAAATTGGAGAATTCCTAAGAAAATTTTATGAAAAAACCTAAATGCGATTGGGCAAAGCAAGATCCCTTGTTAGAAAAATATCACGATACAGAATGGGGTACTCCAGTCCACAAGGACCGTATTCATTTCGAATTTTTGACGTTGCAAATTTTTCAGGCAGGATTAAACTGGACCTTAGTACTTAAGAAGAGAAATAACTTTAGAAAGGCATTTGATCATTTTGATTATAATAAGATTGCTAATTATACCGAGGAAAAACTCCAATCTTTGTTAAACGATGAAGGAATCATTAGAAATGAACGGAAAATAAAAGCTACAATCACAAATGCCAAAACATTCATTGAGATTCAAAATGAATTCGGTTCTTTTGATCTCTATATATGGGATTTTGTTAATAATTGCCCTATTCATAATGGTTGGGATGATATCTCTAAGATCCCATCTAATTCTAAACTTTCTGAAAAGATAAGTCAAGATTTGAAAAAAAGAGGGTTTAAATTCATCGGTTCGACCATCATTTATTCCTTTCTTCAATCAATTGGAATCATTAACGATCATATTAAGGAATGTTTCCGATATCAAGAATTAAAACAATCTAATAATCAATAATTATGATCTTTTTTTACCCATTTTTTGAAAAATTTTATAAGAAAAATGATTATAAATAGCCCTCAACTCTAAATATAATATATAAGCATATTAAATTCTAATTTTGATGGATTTAGAAAATTAAAGTGGAAAAACTTCATTTCTAAAATATAAATCAACATTCGTGATTTCTTATATTTCAAATTGAAGTTACTAAAAAATATGTTTAACTTCTTATTTTTTATGGATTATGTAAAAGTAAACAAACAAAAAGTCTTTATTGATATGGGAAAGCTTTACTTAGAATCTTATGATATTGATAGAATCAGTGATATAAAGAAACTTTCGAAATATCCTAATCTCTTCGCTTTATATCTCGAAAAAAATAATATAAAAGAGATTGATGGACTAGAAAAACTAAAAAATCTTCATATTTTACATCTTGAATCCAATCAAATTGAAAGAATCTCCGGGTTAAAGCATTCAGACACCTTGGAAGAACTGGAATTAAGCGGGAATAAAATCTCTAAAATAGAAAATCTTGATCATTTAAGAAATCTAAAAGAATTGCTACTCAATAATAATAATATTAAAAGGATTGAAGGTCTAAAGAATTTAGTCAATCTTGAAACTCTTAATCTTGCATATAATCAAATTTCAAAACTACAAGGTATAGAAACCCTTAAGAACTTGAAATACTTGAATATCTCCTATAATAATATAAAAGATATAAATCCCTCTTGGGAGAGCTAAAAAATCTGGAGATCTTAGATCTTAGAAGCAATGATATAGGTGATTTAAATATACTTGAGACTCTCCCCAATTTAAAGAAGGTATTAAAATAAATATCTTTTTTATCAATAGAAACTCTCTTAATACGCTAATTTTAAATCATTTTTTCCATATTCCCTTAAAGCTTTCCACTGAGATTCTGTGGTACCAAAGTATTTAAAAAGGGCAATACCTATCCCAAAGTTAAACCCTCTCATCTGTTTTATCATTTCTCTTCCATTACATTCCACGGAGTTGGTTATCGCCAATACTGGGCTTTTAAACTCTTTTCCCCTCTTTTTCATATTTCTAACAAAATACCAATAAAAGAAATCTCCAAGCTTCCCCCAAAACCAGCCATCATCTCTCGTTCCCATTAGATAGGGATATTCCATCGGACAAGAGACATCAAATATCTCTGAGAGTTTTTCCCAATCTTGCCCTAACCTTTTCCGAGTATACCATTTCTTAGGTCCTGGAAGGCAAAACCAACCAGTTATACATTTAGGATCGGTCTCTTTTATTTGAAAGTGTAGTTTCTTCCCATAGCTCGCAATTGTCTCTGCTTTAAAATCATACCATTCTGAACTTTTAAGTAATTTCGGTCTTGCTCCGTATCTCTTCCTAAATTTTGATACACATCTTTTACACATACATAAATCTGTGAAATTATCATCATATCTAATATAATCGGCGAAAAATGAAGAAATGGGATATTTTTCTACTACCTCCTCCGCTAACTCTAATAAATAGGTAATATGATCACTATTGGGACACATAAAACTTGTAAATGGGATGTATCCTCGTCCCCGAGAACTACGAGACTTCCCTTTCTCCTCATCCCGTTGATTTGAAAGAAAGGGGATCATTGTTTGGTATTCTTTTAAGGTGGTTCCTTGCGGGATATTAACCCTCATTTCCCCCTCTGGATGGGTTGATATTTCTCCCCTTTCGTATATTTGTCCAAATTTCTCCCCACTTTCGCCATGAACGCTTACTCTCTCGGGATGTAATGATCCTTGATACGCATCGTTCATGCTGGTAAATGATACAATGATTTTAATATCATATTCTTTTGCGGCATCACAAAATTCTCCTAAAACATCTCGCCCCGTTGGATTCCATCCAATGTTTGTGTCCCATAGGCAAGCTCCATCTGTATCTTTAATTACCAACCCGAGGACATTGAAGTGTGCTTCTGTCAGTTCCTCTAAAATTTCATTTACCTTTACTTTCTTGGCAAATTCATAATCCAATTTTCGAAATCCTTTTGATCCCCTTACTGGCATCAGTGCCATTGCGTAAATCTTTTTTAATCCTAATTGATTTAGAAT
Source organism: uncultured archaeon (assembly GCA_964653985.1). Lineage (GTDB taxonomy): Archaea > Asgardarchaeota > Lokiarchaeia > Sigyniarchaeales > SOKP01 > CAZZIC01. The sequence goes on from CAZZIC010000082.1 coordinate 15,231, forward strand.
CATTCTATTTTTTGATCGATCATAGGAGAAATAATCCGACCATGTTATTTCTTTGCCCATATTACTATTTTACCTTCTCATTAGATATAAGTATATGATCATCATAACAATAATTAAATAATAAAAGCTCCTATACTTTGGATTAAAGAATAAAATATTATTTCTACCAATGAATGAAGAATTTGATGTAATTGTCGTGGGTGCGGGTTTTGGGGGTCCGGTTGCGGCTAAAATATGCGCAGAGGCGGGGTTGAAAACACTTTTAATAGAGAGAGCTGAAAAACCGGGAGAAAAAGTTATTTCTGGTTTAACCATCCCTTTTTATGGTTTTCTTTTCGGTCCACGATTTATCAGAGATGGAAATCCTCCTATTGAACGTCCTGCCGATGGCATAATCAATTATATTATTAAAGACATCAAAACTTCTGACATAGAAGTTGATGATTCTCTTAAGGTACCGCCACCTTTCTCTCCGATTGTAGCATTTGGTTATAATACATATTGTCAACCCTTTTGTGAATGGGAAGCTGATCAAGCGGTAAAATCTGGTGTTAAATTACTCACTTCCACGACTGTAGTAAAGCTTATCATAAAAAACGATTATATAAAAGGAGTAATAACCGATAGGGGAGATAAATTTTATTCTAAAATTCTCATTGATGCTGAGGGCTCTCAAGGATTATTAGCAGTAAAAGCGGGAATTCGAAAAAAATATCCTCCTCATACCATTTCGCTTGCTGATACATATGATTATAAAATGCCAAAGAAGTTGATTGATAAAATTTTTGGCTATTCCGTTCGGTTCTGTTGGGGTTGGGATGAACAAAACATTGCCCCACCTCTCGGATATGGAAATGGTCTAATGGTGTGGCCTTACCGAGAAAGTTTACATTTTATACAAGATCAATGTCTAAGTCTAAAAAATAAACAAGTTCCCAATCTAAAGCGAGCTTTTAAAATGTATCATCAAAATATCACGTCCCAGCTACCTTGGTGGAAAGAGAAGGTTGCCCCCAATGTTAGTCTTCGTGCTAAAATGTTTCAAAGTTTTGAAATCTATGTTGGATTAAATAAAAATTTAAGAGAACAGCCAATTTTTACTAATGGTATGCTTCTTATCGGGGATGCGGCGGGATTAGAAAGTACTGAATTATGTGATGGGGTTCCAAGTGCTTGGTTTTCTGCAGAAATAGCCGCAAAGGTAGCTATTGATGCTATTAGGAAAAAGAATTATTCTAAATCCTTTTTAAAGAGATATGATTATGCCATTAGACACCATCCTATTATCCAATGGTCAATTACTTCCAAAAATCGTTATAATTTACGATATGCCCAACAATCTCATGACATTAATATGTTAAGAGATTATATTCATAATGGATGGGGGATGGGGGCTTTAACTCACTTTACGGCGCCTTTATTGAAAATGATAATGAAGACCCTAAATTACGATAAAAATATCTTCTCAAAATGGATGAAGATGTATTTCCGTTATTTTCAAAATTATTTGTATAATTCCTATGGAAATAAAATTCCGGATTTCCGATATAAAAGTATCTCAAAGCATAAGAAATATCAAGGATTTATGTTTAGACTAATGCTCCGTATAGTTGATGCTATGACAAGTATTTTTAAGATGATAATAAAGATCTTTAAAGGCTCATTAATCCCCTCAATAGAGAGCATCAATCCTTTAATAAGAAAAATACTTCCTAAGATTGAACCGATTTATTTTGGGATATTAAAATTATTGGAGCCCCTTTCTATAAAAATTAGCAATAAACTGATTAACTTTGTGCTCTATGCTGATTCTAATTTATTTAAAATAAACCAAATTGAGGATATAAAAAATGGTTAGGACCTCTGAAGAATTTCCTGGTGTTGAATGGATTAATTCTGAGGAAGTATTTATTACAGTACTTCAAGATAAATGCACCGGCTGTGCAAGATGCTTGAATGTATGCTTAGCGGGTTGTTATGAAATGAAAAACCAGAAGGCTCGGATTAAAAGTTTAGCTAAATGCATGGAATGCTCCGCGTGTTGGTATATTTGTCCAGAAGATGCCATTAATCTCTCATTTCCTCCAGGAGGGACTGGATTCAAGACAAAATTCGGTTAGGGTTATTTTGCCGAAAAAAAATTCAGTTCCTTACTATAATTTCCTTCCTCAATATCCTATTTATCCCGTGAGAAAAGGGCAAATCTAACCATATAAATTTTTAAGTGAGAATTTTTTTATACATTTACAATTAGGTAGAATTTATCTGATATAAGGTAAAAAGTTTAAATAATTAGAAAGAAATTTATTCTTATAGAAAGCCAATATAAAATTGTTATATTTCGAAATTAATAGAATTTCTAAAATTGAAAAAATTATATTACGTAGGTGAAAAAAGACATTTACGATGCGACTTTCAAACTTGTTTTATTTGGAGACGCTGGGACAGGTAAGACCACGCTAACCCGCCGATTCCTTACAAACTTGTTTAAATCAGTCTCGATGACAATTGGAGTTGAGTTTGAGGTGAAAAGCTTAGAAGCGCTGGGGAAAAAGGTCAAATTACAAATCTGGGACTTCGGCGGGGAGGAAAGGTTCCGTTTTCTGTTACCTACGTA
>CAZZIC010000083.1:0-3902 GCA_964653985.1 uncultured archaeon
TTAACCATTTTTTTATCATCTCTCATTTTATAATTAATTAGTAATAAGAAAAAAATTAGATTAGAAAAAGTCTTAGAAAAATATTAAACCCAATAAAGATTAAGAATATTGAAGTTGCATTATCTTCAAGTTAAGTAAGTAAATAAAAAAAATTACCAAAAATCTGATACCGCTATGCGGTTGATGTTGTTTGGCTGAGCGTCCATAAAAAAGCTTATAGTAAATAAAGTACTTATAAAAATTAAAATAATAAGGTGAATTCAATGGGAATAGAATGGGCAAAGGCAGAAGAGAGACCTGAAAAAACCCAAAAAGTGGAAGGACGTTTCCTTCTAGATTTAAGAGCAAAAGTAAATGATTTAGAAAAAGATGTAGCTGAATTAAAAGACGTTAATAATGATTTAAAAAAGAAATTAAACGAAAAAATTAATGAAAATTCTGAACTGGAAACTTCCATAAAAGAGCTAAAGGAAAATAATGAAATACTAGAAGATATCGTAAGCGAAAAGGAATCCTATGTTGAAGAATTAAAAGAAAAAAAGACCAATCTTGAGGTTAAAAAGAATAAGTTGGAAGAAGATTTAGATCAATCTCAGACAGAATTAAAAGAATTGAATAGGTCGATAAATGAAAGGAAAAGAGAAATAAATGAATTAAATAAAGTTATCACTCAGAGAGAAAACGAGATCAAAAAGCTAAATTTAAAGATCGAAGAAATGAAATCTGAACATTATGAAGAATTAGAGGATCTTAAATCAAAAATGACCAATACACTGGCAAATAAGGACGAGGAGATTGACCAGAAGTTAGGAGACATAAATAAGCTAAAGGATAGATTGGTTCAACAAGTAAGTGAGTCTTCGAAATTAAATGATCAACTGAGAGATTATGAAGTGAAGGTAGAGGAAGTCGAAGCAGCACCTAAAATTGTAGTCCGTATCAAAGATATAATGCAATATAAAGGGTTTTTATCTGAGAAAGAATTTCAAAAACTCCTAACAGAAACAAAATAAAACTCTTTTAATCTATTTTTAGATATTTTTTTAATAAACTTTAAAAAATTTTGAGTAATTTATTATTTTAGATATCCGATTATTTAAATAAATAATATTTTGAGCAAAAGATTAAAATCAAAGAGGTGTTAATCCTATAACAATTGATTGGGATAAAGCTGAGAATAAGCCAGATTCTAAGCAAAGAGTATACGGAGATATCTTGCTTTCTCTTAGAAACAAGATAAAAAAATTGGAAGAAAATTTGGAAAGTAGAAAAGAAGATTTTGAACAAAAATTAAGGATTTTAAGATCTTCTAAAGAGGAATTAGAAAGTGAAATCAATCAATTAAGGAGAAAGTTAGACCTTATCTCAAAAAATGAAAATGATCTTAAAGAAAAAACAGATAATTTAAGAGCAAGAATTTTCAACTTAGAATCTAAAAATACAGAATTAAAAGGGAAAAACATACACTTAGAAAAACAAGTCACTGAAAAGGATTTTAAAATTGAGAGGTTAGAGAACAATCTTTCGAACTTAGAGCATTTGAACAGCGAATTAAGAGAAAAACTTAAGAAACAACAAGAGGAACATGAATCTCTTAAAAAAAAATATAAAAGAGATTTACAAGAGCTTGAAAGTGAACGGGACGACAAAATTCGAGAAAAACAAAGTCGAATAAGTATTTTAAATCAAAAATTAGATAATCTCCAAAGTGAGTTAGGTAAATTAAAATCCAAAAAAAATAGAAAAATAAAAGAAAAGAATGACGAAATTAAAACATTAATCAATGAAAAAGAATCTTTAATAGAAAGTAATAATAAGTTGGAAAAAGAAAATAAAACTTTGGAGAAATCAGTAAATGAATTCAAATCTGACTTGTCCAGAGTGAAAAAAGAAAAAGAAGAGATTGAATCTATTTTAGAAAAGCAAATGAATAAATCAGAAGAATTAACAAATAAGCTAAAAACCTATGAGGTTAAAATAGAGGAAGCAAAACATCCACGAATAGTCGTAGAGATTCAGAACCTTCTTGATCATAAGGGATTTGTTAGTGATAAAGAATTTAATAAGTTACTTGATGAGACGAACTCTCTATAAGACTCTAGAACCTTCCAAAGATGACTTTTAAAGCGTTTTTCTTCATATAATGAGATTCATTTAATAAGATTTCATCCAAATATTCTTAAACTTATTAGGATTCTTTCTTAATATTAATTTCAAACTTGAGAATATATCTATCTAAGATCAACTATGATTGACACTAATCTCTACAGCCTTTTAATTACAATACTAGTATCCTTTTTTTGCGGTTTTATTATCGGAATTGAAAGAACGAGAGTTTCTGCCCAATATGGAGCTCGTGATCATATCTTTTTCTCAATAATTTCAACTGCTCTGATCATTCTCTATGAGGATTTCTTACCTCAACAAGGACTTTTTTTAGTAATATTGATTTTTGGCAGTATGGTTATATTTCTATTAATTGGAAGTATTTATCGATTATTTAAAACAGACAGTCCAGGCTACACGACAACGCTTTCAATGCTCTTGGCTATGACTACGGGAATTCTCGCATACTATAACTATTTCTTATCTATTTCAATTTCAGTAATATTTTTAGTTATTTTAGCAACCAAAAAACAATTCTATAAAATTAAGAAGTTGAAGGATATTGAATGGACCGGAACGATTGAATTTATAGCGATCGTTGTTTTATTGTACATTTTAATTCCTGCGGAAATAAACTTAGCAGGAATAAACTTCAGAGATATTGTAATAATATTTATCACTATATTAGCGATCAAATATTTTAGTTATTTTCTTCTTAAAACGGCTCCAGAAAATAATCTCTATTATATTTCATTTTTAGGGGGATTCGCTCATAGTGAGGCAACAACTTTAGAACTTGCAAAAGTTGGAGCCTCATCCTCCTCTGTCTGGCTAGTAATTCAAACAATGTTAATTAGGATGTTATTTATCTTGCTATTAGGTGCAATTGATTTATTCTGGTTATTTTTATTCCCTATAATTATCACATCTTCGATAGGAATATTGGGATCGTTTAGTATTTTAAAGGATAAAAAAACCAGTTTCGAATTAGAGAAAATTAAAAGCCCCTTATCATTAAAAGGGGCATTTCTTTTCACAGGAACTTATTTATTGGCTGTTTTGGTAACCTTAGGTTTAGAAACCTTAACTATACAAATGTTTGCTTTGGATATCTATTGGTATTATATTATCGCATTTCTTATTGGCTTATTATCTGGTGGAGCTTCCTCTTTATTTACGGCTACAGCTTATGGAGATTTAGTAAATGCAGGAAATGCCTTAATAATGCTTACAATCGGATTGTCTGCCGCCATTATTAATAAGCTCTTTTATTCTGTACGCTCATTGAATGAGGGAAAAGATCTAAAATTATTCCTTATACATTTAAGTTTTTATATGTTTATTACAATCTCAATCTTGGGGATAACAACGTGGATTTCAATTATTTTATTTAATTTAGAAATTTTTTAAAGTGTTTGTCAAATGGTTAAACTCATCTGGGATAAAAAAGTCGAAAATAGTAATAGAGATATAGCTAAATATTCAGCTAAAAAGAGTAATTTCACAAAAATAGAAACCCTTCAAGTGGAACCCAACTTATCTCATTACATGGAAAAATCAAGGAATTGGCATAATAAATTATTTTGGGGAGATAATCTAAACGTTTTGGGATATTTAATGGACAATTTTCAAAATAAGGTAAATTTAATTTATGTAGATCCTCCCTTCTTTTCTGGAACAAACTATTATATTAAAATTGATGAATCTAATTCTGAAAAGGTTCATGAAAAAGTTGCTTACAACGATAAATGGGGAAATAATTTAGATCAGTATTTGGAAATGCTTTACAAAAGAAT
>CAZZIC010000083.1:4002-17847 GCA_964653985.1 uncultured archaeon
GATTTGATTGCGGATTTTTTCTGCGGTTCGGGAGTCTCTTTATTAGAAGCCATGAAATTAAACCGAAGGTTCATTGGTTCTGATATCTCTAAGTATTCTATCCATTTGGTCAGAAAGAGAATCAGAAATCTTCTCAATGAAAATAATAAATTCATAAAATATCCTATGGATATATTTACTATATTAACAGAGGATAAGAAAGAACTTCTTTCAAAAGGATTCTTTGAAAAAAAATTAGAAATTACAAGAAAAAAGTGAATAGATTTAGGTTTTTTAATATAAGTAATTTTTATTATAAAGAGAGAAATTTATCTTCTCAATTTTATTAATTCTTAAACAAATTCATCAAGAGTTGGATTCGGTAATTCATAAATGTCATTATCCTTATGCTTGGGATTTGGAAACGATTTTAATTCTTTATGGTAAGGGGCATTATCGAATCTTAAAATAGATTTACCTTCTTTAATATAAACATATGAATATTTTAATAGGTTTCCAGAAAAATAAAATTCAAATATTTCAACAAATTTACTATCCGTAAAATATCCTTTTAACCTATAATGACCGGTGTTTGGATTATCACTTGAAATCTTAATTTGATTAAGTTTAAGATTCTTGAGTTTAAGATTTTTAAGTTTCTTTGAAGCTTGTTCAGCTTTCTTTAATACGCTTTTCAATCTCATTCAACTCAATTTCAACTTTTTCTAAACTTTCAAATAGACCCTCCCATTCTAAAAATTCTGCAAGTAATTTATGATCCTCGGGTTCTGGAATTTTATTAGAACGCCATTTATTTATAAAATCGTTAGTTTCCATTCCATATTTAGTTTCAAATATTTTTAATTCACTTAAGATCCATTCTCTTAAATTAATTTTTTTCTTTATTATATTGCTTTCTTCAATTAAAGTCATAAGGAACTAAGGAACCTCTCTTTCTTTTGATTATTTAATTAGTAGATTAAAAACTAAAAACAATAAAAATATTACTTGATTCTTAATTCAATTCAATTTTTTTAACAATACTTATTTTATTAAATTACGATAGATAAATGATTTTATTATTTTCAAATTCTTTGTTAATAAAAATTTATGGTAATAAGGAAAAATGAAACCGAAAATTAGAAACTTTTTGAAAAAAAGAATTAGAATAAAAAGAAGAAAATTAAGACCTATTCGAGGTTATGATAGTGAACTTCCCATCCGAGATAGTTGGAGAGAGTTTCAAAAACAATATCTCCTACTTCATTTAGAGTAGCGGCAACATGATGCGCAAACCCTCCATAACAAAGTTGCTTCAATAGGGCTTGAAGTCTTGGGATCTCGACAACTCCATACCCTCCATATGTTTCCAAAGGGTCTTCAGTATACTGTCCTTCTGCGATAAGTGCTTTAATTGTTCCATATACATCATCAGTTTCAGTTCTCAAAAGCGTACATGGCTCTGCTTTTATTCTTCCTTGTATAGCACCATAAGTTTTCTCAGAACCCTTTTGATCTGAAATAATTGGATGAACAGTCATTTTAGTGTCCTTGAAAAATGATTTTGGCAGGTTACTACAGTGAAATAACACCATTTTGTTAGGATCATCTCCATAGTTATTGTTCCAATCAAGAATTGCCGATGGGGTATTTGATGCTTCTTGCAAAATGAACATACCGATTAATCCCGCGATATCCACCTCACAAGCCGCGGGAACAAGTCCTTGACTAAACATACTCATTACAGCGCAAGGAACAATCCCAAGATTATCTTGTATAGAGGGCCAGCATTGAAAAGCGAATCCGTCCAGTTGTTTCTCTTCAACCCATTCCTCTACAACCACTGCTAATTTTGCTAATTTTAATAACCCTTCCTCAGGAAATTCTTTTGTAGAGGTATAATTCTTTATCAATTCTCGTTTCTTACCCACTTTGGAGTCATTATCGTCCAACCTTGAGATCATTCCGAAGATTTCCGAAAGATCAATAGGTTCTATAGTGATTTCATTAAATTCCAAAATCTTTTCGCTGAATCTCACCGTATCAAACGCATTTGGGCGGGTTCCTATTTGACCAAACCTTGCTCCTTTAATTCGAGATACAATTCTACAAATCTTTTCAAACCTATGTAAATCTTCTCTGAATTCTGCAGAATCAATTGGACAAGTATGATTTTTAGTAAGTGTATAGGGAATTCCATATTGATTAAGTACTCCACATACGCTGATTTTCCCACAAAAGGCATCCCTTCTACCCGCTCGATCCATTTTATCGATTTCGTCGGAAGATGCCTGAACTAAAATTGGCACCTTTAGACCAGATAAACGAATCGTATTGGCAATTCCTTTCTCATCTCCAAAGTTTGGCAGAATAATAATGATCCCCTTAATTTTATCTGAATTTTGTTTAAACAATTCTGCACATTTTTTGGCATCTGAATAAGTCTCCACAGCACCAAAAGGAGTATCATTTTCATCTAAAATAATGTATTCATATCCTAAATCCTTCATTAAATCTATAATTTCTTTTCTTCCTTCTTTTGCAAGATGATCTGGAAAGACATCTCGATTTCCCACAATAACTCCAAAAACAGGAGAAAAATCGTTCTTTTTAGTAAATGACATTTTTATGTTAGTTCTTTAATTTGAATAATTAAAAGTAATATAACTGGTTATTTATGTTTTTTACTTGAAAAATAACATGATTGATTTCTCTAAGGAGCCTATAAACTAATTTTCATAATTATTAGAATGAAAATAAGGAAAAGATCAAACTATCCTTAATTTAGGCTAAGAATGTTTGAGATAAAGTAAAATTTTTTTCTAAATGAACATACATAGAAATAATGAACATAATTTACATTGTAAATTTTCACATCTACAAGAATTTCACGAAAATAAAAACGATCGGCGGAATCGAAACTAACACAAGGGATGTGATAAAAGAACTCAGACTTAGAGGGCATAACGTATGGATTCCCACCGGTCGGGATGAAACTAATTGGGTAAAGGATGGAGATGTAGATCTTATTGCGACTTCAACCTTTGACCCATTAACTTATTTAGAATTAAATAAATACAAAAACAAGTTTAAAAGTGCAGCATGTGTTATTCATGCGCATACAACAGTCGAAGATCTAAAAGGAAATTTTCTACCTGATAAACCTATATTCAATCTAATTTTTAAGTATTGGTTAAAAATCTTATATCGTGAGGCAGATCTTCTTATCACCCCTAGTTCCTATTCTAAAAGGTGTTTAGAGGATATTCAAACCACACAAACATATCCAATCTATGCAGTATCAAATGGAATAAGAATAGAAGAATTTGAGCCAAGATCATATTATAGAAAAGATTTTCGTCATACTCTTCATCAGAACTTTGGTGTTCCAAAAAATGCCACTATAATAATAAATGTAGGATTAAGTTGGAAGAAAAAAGGTGTTGATATATTCGGCAAAATAGCAAAACATTTTCCTAATTATTATTTTGTTTGGGTAGGTCCTATTAACAAAAATCCCGACATAGCGATAGTTTCGGAATTAGAAAATGTAATATTTACCGGTTTTTACGAGGATATAAGAGAAGCATATTATGGGGCAGATCTTTTTTTAAATACCTCGAGAGTTGAAAATCAAGGTATCCCTCTTATAGAAGCCGCAATATGTAGAGTTCCGATTGTTGCTGCCAATCTTCCAGCTTTTGATTGGATTGAAGACCAAAGCGAATGTATTAAGGCTGAAAAAATAGAAGATTATGTGAATGCTATTAAAAAGATCTTTTCGAATGTATCTTTTCGGGAAAACATAGTTGAAAATGCTTATAGAAAAGCTGTAAAACTCCACGATTTTAAGAAAATTGGAGATAAAATTGAAGAATTGTATAAAAGAGCGAAGTTACTTAAGAAATACAAAATCAAAAGTAAAACTTAGATTCATGTAAATCATGCTGAAAATCAAGTATAAAAGGTTTAGGACGATTTTTAATCAATTTTGGGAAAGGAAGATTTTTAAATTTGCTGTATTAATTCAAATAACATATGTTATACTCGCTCTAATTATCACTCTAATATTTTTTGAAAAATTTAATGATTTTTTGGTATATTATAAAGTAGGGAACGTTTTTATTCAAGATATTGAGAGTTTATATGACCCAATAAATTATGAATGGCCTTTTAGATATTTCCCTCTAAGTGCCGTTTTTTTTATCCCTTTTTCCTTTTTCCCTTTCGAAATAGCTTTTATCTTATTTACTTTATTTAATGCGCTCATTAATTTCTTGATTTGCTTAGTACTTTATAAAATAATAAATCTGATACAAAGAGATCAGAAGAAAACTAATCATGATAACGAAAAAACTATATTCTATATTAGTTTATATCTTATCGCTCTTCCTCACATCTATAATTACATTTTAGGACAAATTAACCTTTTAGTTTCAGTTTTTCTTCTCTCCTCACTCTATATTTTTTTGAAGTATAAGAATTTTAGGTGGAATGTTTTAGCCGGATTATTAATCGGTGTGAGTATAAATATAAAACCAATAACTATCTTGATCATCCCATTTTTAATTTCCTTTTCCCTTTATGATACTAAATTAAACTATCGAAAAGAAGTAAAGAAAAGTATCGTAAGAATATTTGGTGCCTTAGTTCCTCTTTTGATAAACGGTCTACTATTCTTACTAATACCTGAATTATTCAAAGGGTTTTTAGAAATAAATTTTACAGGAACGGAAACTTTAATCGTAAACAACTCATTCAGCATTACGAAATTAATTATAAATGCTCTAACTATGTTCGGTTATGATATTCATTTCTTAAGAGTTGTTCAGTTTCTACTCTTTTTAATAGTTTTAGCGATTATCGGGGGAGTTGCTTTTTTACTATATTTAAATCGTAAGTTGGAAACAAACTCGATTGTGTATGGATTTATCTTCGGAATTACGACAATTTTATTAGCCTATTTTGATTCTTGGGACCATCATCTTCTAATATTAATACCATTAATCATTATTTCTATTTTTTCAATTAGCACAAATATTGAAAATAACGAAAATAAGCGTAAGTTCATGAGTATGGAAAAAAAGATACTTTACTTTTTTCTCTTTATAGATCTCCCAATCTTTGGCTTAATCTTCATTTTGAGGAATATTTTTCCCTATAATTTCATCCCTACTATTTTCTTACTTCTCTTATATGGAGTTAATGGAAAACTTTTAATGGAAATCATAAAATTGTGAAGACAATAATGATAATATTCTGGTAGAAACCAAAAATTTATATTTAGCTAAAATGAATAATTGATCTAGCAATAACCAAAAATTAAATCTATTGTCAATATAATTAATTTATAACAGAATATATTTATAACAATGTTTCAAGTAATTGATCCAGTATTTATCATTTTTTTTCCAGCTTTTCTCATTGGAATTTTACATACTGCCTTACCATGTGAAGATAAGGCAATCTTTTTCTTCTGGTCGTTTGGAATAGCAAAGGACGCAAAGAAAAGTCTTGCTATATTGATTTTATATGGATTCGGCTTGATAAGTTCGAATATGATTATTGCCTTTGTCTCTGTGTTAATTACATTAATTCCTGAAATATTTGGTTTGAATCCGAGCCCTTTTTTTATTAACTTTATGGGAGCACTCTCATCTTTGATCGCGGCTCTGTTGCTTTTATTTTTAATAATTTTTAAAGACTATATTCCTCATTCAAAACTAAAAGAAGAAATCATTCAATTAGATTGGGATAGGTATAGAACTCCATTTTTATTTGGAATATTAACCGGATTTACTCCATGCATTTTCGAGCTTATCATTTATTCACAATGCGTAACTCTCAGTTTAAGTTATAATTTCATTCCCGGAATTTTAACAGTATTCTATTTTTCATTGGGGACGTTCGTCGGACTTTTTCCTCTTGCATTAGCGCAATTGGGAACATCTCAAATTTTCAAGCATAAGAAGTTCAAACAAAATAAGATCTATATTATTATGATTGTTATAATCGTCATCTTCAATATCATCGTGTTGATCTTAAGTTTATTCGAGATCCATGTATTTCCACTCTATGAAGATGGTTATGCGGCTTAAGTATTCTTTTAAAAATATATATTCAATTGATATTCATTTATATAATAACTCCTATAGATTCTTTATGAATTGAAGGAATGATCTTTAAATTCCATATACCCGCAGCATAGAATAAGATACTCTTTTTCAATAGTGTAAGATTTTTAGTGGAAGAATTAATTCTTTTTTATGTTATGGTATATGAGTTCTTTCATATTAGTTGATAAGTATCTTTTATACTTTGGGCTCTTCTTTTTATGGGTTTAGTTCATTATTGACTAAGTTAATACCAAGAAGTTATGCAAAATAAGAAAAAAGTTAAAAATTAATCCTTTACTTTTGTCTATTAAGAAGTATTTACAGATTTCAGTTTTTACTATTAATTAATAATTAATTATTGGACTACATTAAATTAAATTATTAAATTTTTATTATTATTATATTGTTAACCAATAGAATTTACAAATAAAAAAGCCTTTAAAATAATGAGCGATAAATGTCTTTTCTGTGAGAGTCAAGATATTGAATTTACATGTGAAAAATGTAATTCAAGTTTTTGTATAAATCATATGGCCACAACTGAACAATGGAAGTGTAAAAAACATGATATAAATTACTCAAAAGCAAAAGCAGTTGAGACGAGTTATAGATGTGTGGTTGTTGAGGATAGTAAATGTCCTGAATGTGGTTCTCTACTAAAACTTGACAAATTAAGTTCTGGACAGTATTATTTAAAATGTACGAATAATCAATGTGGTTGGAATTCTTATCTAAAAACTCCCGGGATTTTTTATCCCTCTAAAGAAAAATTAGCACGAGAAGCCAATCGATATGATTTAATTGATGGATTTAAGTTATGTGGAAAGAAATTAAAACAAATTGAAGGGAAGGAGATCTGTCCTAATTGTTTTCTAGAACTATTGAAAAGAAGCCCGATCACCAATTTCTCGACAATTAGTAGCTCTTTTAACCTTCCTCCTGAACAATTCATTAAACTTATTCAACGATATATTGATGAGGAACGAATTTATGGAATTATTGATAAAAGAAACCAGATGTTCTATTATATTTCCCCAGAAATGAAGGAAAAGATCTTATCCAAGTTTCATGATGATGGAATTGTTAAGGTGGCCGATTTAGCTTTAATGTTAGATATGAGTTCAGATGTTGCCCTTCAAGTAATATATAAATTAATTAATCATTTCAAAATAAAAGGCTCATTTACCCAAAATAAAAAGACATATTATACTCAAAAATATATTACTTCTTATTTAATTGATAGAGTTAAAAAAGAAGGTAGAGTTTCCCTAACCCAGCTTTCTAACCAATTAGAGTTACCAAAAGATATGGTAAAGTCGTTCTGTGTAAATTTAATGAGAACAGACGCGATTAATGCTTTTTTTGCGGATCATGGAAATCAGATTATTACATCATCACAAATTTACACTGAAATTAAGAATTATGCCAAAGAAAAGGGATTGTTTGAGCTATCTAATCTCGCTCAGAAATTAAAAATAGCGGTTGAATTAGCCCGTAAAAGCTTACATAATTTGATAAAAAATGGGACAATCGAAGGGATCTTTACTCAGCGCCGAGAATTCATGACTCACAAATATCTAGAGAAAAAGATAAAAGAACTTGCTAGAGCGTATAGAACTATGCCATTAAGAGAACTATCCAATAGATTAGGGGTGACAGAATCAAGTATAGAGGAGGTTTTGGCACGACTTATCGGAAGGGGAGAAATTGATGGATATATTGATATGTCAAAAAAATTATTCGTTGCATATAGTGTTACCCAATCTCAATCGTATAGTCCTAGTAGACAAAAACAGACTACCTCTTCCCAAAAAGAAGATGAAGATAATATAGAAGTAGTAAGAGAATATGACTTTACAGGAGGGCAAGTTAGGTTCAAAGTGGTTGTGCGTAATAACAGTAGTATGGCAATTAATAACGTAAAGGTTGTATTAGACACGCCTACAAGCTATAAAGCTAAAGAACCGATGATTACTGTTCCTGTTATTGAAGCCAAAAATTCACGAGGCGTTGATTTTTATTTGGAACCGAAGGAATGTGGAATATCTAATATCAGTGGTACCGTGATTTATAAAACTCCCTCGGGAACTCAAAAAACAATTCAAATCAGGAAAAAGGAGGTTCAAATTAAATGTCCCTTAGTATGCACCTCACTATCAAATATTGAGGACTGTCAAATGGCAATACAAAGTCTGCCTAATGATGCGAGGGCATTTTTAATAGCAGATTTAGATCCTCGTTTAGGCTTCAGAGCGGGTATTAGAACCTTAAAACATTTTGACACCAGTGTCGTAACCTCCCACGAAGGAAAGGATTCTGAGGGAAAATATGAAGCTGAATCTTGGCATTGCGCAGAGGCTAAAGTTGGAGGAGGAAGAATTATTACTCGGGTATATGTATCAGAATCCAGTCAATCTCTTGAAGTAAGAGTGTGGTGTGCCAATCCTAGTCAATTAACTGGGTTTTTAGCTAAGGTTATTGAATTACTTTTTGAAGAAATTAATATCATCCGTAAAATAAGAAGCGATGAGCGAGAAAAAACAATTGATGTGATGGCGATTACCCAAAACTTGGCTGAAGTAAGTGATTATTGCATGCTAAGATGGAAAGCACAGAATATAAGAAATAAATTACACGATACTTTCATTCGTTTACGTAAAATTTTAGGAGATAATAATCCGATTTTAGGGAGGATCGAATTTTGGCTGACCCGCTTGAATAAATATGAAAAGGACGAAAAGATAAGCGATGAGGATGGAGATAAGCTTTCTGAAGATGTAGAGAAGTTTAAGGACGTGTTAGCACGCTCACTCCTCGGTTAATTTATATTATAACATAAACAACAATTAAATGTTTAAAACTAAGAATAAACATTTATATAATTTGAATGGATAAAATATGTATAACTAAATTATAATTTATAAAAAAAATAGGTGTTAGAAATATTACAATAATTAGCTTTTCCATAAACGAAAGTCTAAAAAAATTTATCAATAAATTAATTTCCAAGAATCAATACGATAATCAATCAAAACTGATTAGAGATGCGTTAGTTAGGCTGATGTCAACTGTAGAAATTCAGAATCTGGAAGCTAGTGCGAGTTTTTCTAAAATTCAAGAAACTATAGAAGGAAATGTCATTATTGTAATTCCTCAAAAAGTTAATGTTCAAAAGAAATTGAATAAAATTGAAGAAGAATTTAAGCACAGCATCGTAAGTAAAAACCAGCATTTTTACCAAGATAAAGTAAGCCTTTTTATGGTATTTGAGGGTGGGCTTCAAGAGTTTCACAGGTTTGTTGTAGAAATAAATGGAATCAAGGAACTGGAAAACTTCCGTTATGTAATTTTAAAATAATCTCTTATTCTTTTATCTCGTTTCCAATAAAGATTTAGCACTTATACTTAGATAAATGCCTTAAAATAAGTAGGTAGGGCTATTTTTTCTTAAATTTTCTATGAGAATTAATTACAAAAGGAAGAAAAAGTAGCCCGGCACGGAATTTCTTGAAGGATTGAAACAAAACCTTCAATTTGAACCGTGGTCTTAGGGTTCAGAGCCCCAAATGCCTAGCCCAATAAATTTTTTGATTGGCCGCTACACTACCGGGCTATAATATAAAACATTATTGCGTAAATAAATAAATACACTTTTTCTAAAAAATTTTTCAGTATTTATTTCAGGATACAATTCTTCTTATTCAATCCATTTTTCTGATATTTATTCTCTCATTGTTATTTCTAAATCTCAAAAAATGAGACCCGGTAGAACCTTAGGATACTACAAATAAATGTTTTGTATAAAACTCCTCATTTGCTGGGAAAAAAGAAGAGATCTATTTAATAAAAAGTTCTATTCTTTAGAGTTTAAAAATAGATTAGATATTAAGAGAATTCCATTTTATTCCATTTTATTCATATTATTGTATAAATCTACCAGTTATTTAAATATTGAATCAGCAATTACAAAAAAGTCTATATTATCGTGAAGAAAATAAAGAATTAATAAAACATACAGATAGATTTTTATAGTTTTCTATTTATATGTATATTGGGATTACACATAAAAAGAGGAGAATTTTAAAATAGAATATTCGGTTTAAAACTAATTTTTTAAACTTCAAAACCCGTAAACTGAATATTAAAAAAACCCCGTGAATAAAATTTTAAAAAAGACTGAAACTTTTTTTAAAAAATTCTCCTCGGTGTAATCCCACTTATCTTTTATTAGATCATTTTATAGGTTTTTCACGTGAAGATATTAAGATTCAATCTTAACTAATTCTTACAATAAAAAGTTTGAAATGGGATAGAAGGAATCTCTCCATATTATGATAAATAGATACAATAAATCAAATAAGGAAAAAGCCTAAGATGTTAGATGATTTTCTAGGGCTTTTTTAACATTTTCAATTAAAGAACTAATATTAAAGGGTTTAATAAGTATTGAAAAAACTCCCAAGAGAGATACCTCTTTTTTTATTGAATCGTCTGCAGTAGCGAAAATGATTTTTACTTTATTATTCAGATTTAGAATTTCTTTTGTAGCTTCAATTCCATTCTTTTTAGGCATCCGATAGTCCATAATTATAACATCCGGTTTCGTTTCACTATTATAATATAAATCAACTGCTTCTTGACCGTTATGTGCAATTAAAATATCACTAAATCCATGTCTGTTCAAAAGTAGCGAATATATCCTGGCAATAGATCGATCATCCTCTGCTATAATAATGGGGGGGATTATTTATTCCACCTCAGGTAGTAGAACAGTAAATTTTGTGCCTTTAGTATAATCTCCATCAATTCGATCTTCAATTTGAATCTCACCGTTAAACTGGTCAATTAAATTCCTTACTAAAGATAATCCAAGTCCCATACCTTGTACACCTTTTATATTTCGAAAATTTCTTTCAAATATTATATTCCTTTTTGAAGGTTCAATACCAATTCCATTATCCGTAATATCAATTTCTATATATTTATTCATATCTTTTGAGATTCTCAATAGTGAAATATCAATTATGATTTTTTCATTTACATTATGAATAATAGAATTTAATATAAGATTTTCAAAAATATTTTCAACTAAGTTATTAGCCAGTACCTTATATTCATGTTCCTCATAAAATATATTAATTTCTATATTTTTATTCTTCATTGAATCTAAAAAATATTCTTTTAAATCAGATATAATTTCCAAAATCTCAACCTTATAAAAGTCGCCATCTCGATCCTTGATTTTGGACATCAGTTTGATATTTTGAATTAATTTTTTGGCTCTAAATGTTTGCTTTTCTATATTTTCAAGAAGTTCGTTCAAAGTTTTCTCATCATCTGAATTTTTAAGCAGTTCCTTTCGAAGTTGTAAACTTGAAATTAAGCTTTGTAGGATATTATTCATATCGTGAGTAAATAAATCTTTATAAAATTCTGCTTTATAATAGGACTCACGATATTTTCTTTCAGACTCTTTTAATTTATGGTCCATCTCTTTTTCTCGGGTAATGTCAGAGATATACCCTTCAAGAACTAGTCTACCATCTTTCAATTTTACTTGAAGTCCTTTTTCTTTAACCCATTTGATCTTCCCCGACTTAGTCCTAATTCTATATGAAATTTTAAAAGGTTGATTTTTCTCCAATGCTGCTTGAATTTCCGTCCATACCTTTTCTTTGTCTTCTTCAAGGATAAGTTCTTCGAAAGTGAGTTTATTATTGAAGAGAAGGGCTTCGGGAAGATATCCCGTCAAATCATAACATCCTTCACTTAAAAATTCCATTGTCCAGTTTTTATCATTTCTACATCTATAGGCTACTCCAATTATATTACTTAACAAGGCTGATAGAGTAATCTCACCTTCAAACTGCCTTTTTTTTTTAACTTCCTCAATATCAAAAATGTAGGCGATTGCTCCTAAAAACTGATTTTCTTTATTAAATATGGGTAATGTGTATATTCTGGTTTTAAATAGTTTCCCTGTTCTACTTTTAAATTTAAAAAAATGTTCTTCTTTAGTCCCTTTTTTTCTTCTTTTAAAATAAATTTTTGCTAGCTTTTTTTCCTTTTTCTCTACAAATTCAAACATAGATTTGCCAATCATATCTTCTTTGCTATATTCAAAAGTTTTGGCAAGATTTGAATTAACATAAACGGTGTCAGCATTCTGATCAATAATCCATAAGCCCTCTATTGAATTCTCGATGATATGAAATAAATCCTCCAAATCACCATCTTTTATTTTCAAAGTTTAATCTCCAGACTCCAAAAAGATTTGGATAATTCTAATATGTATATAGCATATGATTAATAAAAATTTTTACCTAAATCTCTAAATAATCTAATAATCTAATCAGCTTTTTTACTCATTAAGAAACTCGTAAAAAGAAATTCAATTGAATATAACAATTTTTATTCCTGTAGAATCATAATATTATTTGAATAGAATCAGCTTAGTTCTATTATATTCTGTTGAATTAACAAAGATCTTTGTAATATGAATTAGCAAATAAGATTTAATTCTTCTAATCTCTCTTCAAATTTCTTCCTTGTTTGTTCCATATCATCAATTAAATTTTTTAATACAGGTATCCAAAAGAAAGGTATCACCATCCAAAAAAAGATTGAACTCATCATTCCAAAAATATAGTTGACCATATCCACTATGAAAGCAGCATTTGGATTAGATCAATAAATTAACTAGTAAGTTTTCTAACAAGGGTGTGCCTTATTTTAAGACACTTTAAAAGGAGTTCTAGCAATGTGGTTTGATGGAATGAGTGGGATTTTTAATTATTATTAGCAATAAATCCATCCTTATTATTTATTTTTGTTTTTTTATAGTTTATTGTCTGGTTCAAAAATTTTAACCTTACTTGGTTCGAATTAAAAATGTACGGAAAATATATCTAAAAATGAAATACACCTAAAAAATTAGAGATAATAAGCTTTCGAGATTTTTAAGCAAGATGATAAGATCCTTAATATTGAAAAGATGAGATTAGATAAAAATAGGGTTAATTCTGAAATTCTTACAAAAAGATTTCTTAAGGAGGATTACTAAAACTTATCCAAAACGAACCATTATAGCAGTATAAGGGCAACGTTCTTTGCACTTCAGACATAAATTACACTCCCCTTGGCCAGTAAAGAATTCGAAAGGTTCATCCAAGATTCGGATCTGTTTCGGACATTCCCTTTCACAGATACCACATTCTGATCTCCCTACACATCTTACAGGGCTCCTCCCTAACCTTAACAATGAATACTCCCCGACAAATGCAGCAATCGCACCGAATGGGCATAAATATCTGCAATAAAATCGCGGATACCATACAGAAAGCAAAATGACGATGATATAAAACAAAAATATTAAAAATACACCAAAGTCAGAAAAAAGAGGTTCTAAACCGCCAACATCAATCATTTCGGCTATTAAATTTGGGAAGAATACAAAGATATATTCTGAAAGGGAAAAGAATCCAACAGGTTTGTCTGCGAATGCTCCCAGCCCATCTTTGAACTCCCTATAAAATCCAATATCTGTGGTTTTAGATATTCCTAAAGGAACAATGATTATTATAAGGAAAATAATGATAATATATTTCAGATTTAATAATTTTTTATGGGTGTTTAGTTTTAAGGTTTTTTTATCAACGGGAATATACGATAAACCATCTTGAATCGTTCCTATCGGGCATATCCAACCGCAAAAAAATCGGTTGGTCAATAAGAGAACCAAGAGAAGCCC
>CAZZIC010000084.1:0-17623 GCA_964653985.1 uncultured archaeon
AAAGGTTCATTCATTCTCTATTATATAATGAGATGAATATTATTAATTCTTCAAGTATAAGGTAATTTTTACTATTTCTAAGGCTTATGAATAGAAAGTTTAAAAAATATATATCCATTTTTCTTTGTCTTTAGTAAATTACTTTTAATCTTTGGAAATAGGTTTTATCAGAGAATTGTACCCATTTGATATCTTTTCCTCCTATTATATAGCAATATATAGAGCCTATATATTCTATATAAAAATAAATTAAGAAGAACTAAATTTTAACCTTAGTAAAAAGTATTCTTTAAAATGTAAGGGTTTTAATTTAAAACCTTAAAGAAATCAGTAAATTCTAATAAAATTCTAAAAAATGAAAAATACGTGTGTTATATGGCAACAACGGATATGGCTTATGATAAAGAAGCTGCAAAACTAATTGAAGAAGCACTTCAGGAAGAGGAAACGGTTTCTGATAATACCATTAAGTACATACTTTTTGTTTTTGCATCCGCTGCAACGATTATTGTTTTATTTATAATTGTCTTTTTATTCCTCCAAGGAGGGTCTTTCTTTTCTGAATACAACATCTTTGAATTTTTAAGCGGAGATATCTGGTATGCGACTCAAGGTTATTACGGGGCCTTACCAATGATAATGGGGACTCTCTTGACAACGTTAGGAGCGATGATAATCTCCATTCCTCTAAGTGTCTTAACGGCGATTTTTATCGCAGAATTAGCTCCACCCAAATTAAGCAAAGTATTAAAATTAGGTGTTGAATTACTTTCGGGAATTCCTTCTGTGGTATTTGGATATTTCGGATTTGTAATATTTAATATTTGGGTAAGGGATTTATTCGGACTAAATTCGGGCAGTACATGGTTTTCTGGTTCAGTAATATTAGCCGTAATGGCACTCCCCACGATTACAAGTGTATGTGAGGATTCAATCCGATCAGTACCAAGGTCTTATAAAGACGCATCTTTAGCAATGGGGGCAACTAAATGGCAAACAATTAAAAATGTCATTTTACCGGCAGCGATGTCGGGAATAGCCGCCGCTATAATTTTGGGAATTGGAAGAGCAATCGGAGAGACTATGGCACTGATGATGATTACGGGAAATTGTATGATTGTACCTGAACCGATAACAAATATGTTTACTTGTGTAAGAACTATCACTGCTGCAATTGGTCTAGAGATGGGAGAGACCCCAGCAGGAAGTCTGCATAGAAGAGCATTATTTGCTTTAGGAATAGTCTTGTTTATTATGACATTATTTATTAATGTAGCCGCAAACATTATCCTCAATAGAATTAATAAAAAATTTAGAGGAGAATTAGAGGAGAAAGAAGAAGGTAAAATTCGATCTAATCCCACGTTTAAAAAAGCAAAAGCCTTTATTGCTCATTATAAAGGATTAATCTTTAGAGTAATTCTATTGACTTTTGTTGGATATGTCCTTACTACTTGGATTGGATTAATAAATGCTATTCTTGTAATCTTAATAATAATCGGAGTTATGATTATTATCCGATCAATCTCAGCGAAATATCAGCAAAGAGTATGGTATGGCATTATTGGGGTTGCTTCTCTTCTTGTAGTATTTGCTTTATTTGTGATTATATATTATATCGTGTTTAGAGGTCTTCCTGCATTGATGAACCCTGAATTTTTAATTGGTTTTCCCAAGGAAAGTTCAACTGCTGGGGGCATGCTTCCTGCAATATGGGGTACGCTCCTTCTAACCATAGGATCAGTGCTTTTTTCTGTTCCAATTGGGCTATTAGCTGGAATATATCTTTCTGAATATGCTAAAGGAGGAAAAGTTACTAGGGTTATAAGAGCTGGAATAGACAACCTTAACGGAACTCCGTCAATCGTCTTCGGCTTATTTGGATATATGTTATTTGTTATTTATTTTGGAGCGGGAATTTCTTTAATAGCGGGTCAATTAACCTTGGCATTAATGATCCTTCCCACCATAATTAGAACTACGGAAGAGGCTGTTAGTGCGATCCCACAATCATTCAGAGAAGGAAGTTTAGCTTTAGGATCAAGCAAGTGGCAAAGTATCGTAAAAGTAGTCTTACCAGCAGCAATGCCAGGGATACTCACTGGTGTTGTATTAGGAATGGGAAGAGCAGCAGGCGAAACGGCTCCAATTATCTTTACAGCAGCAGTCTTTACGACACAGCATTTAACTGTTAATCCTTTTGATCCGATAATGGCATTATCGAATTCAATCTATATTCTAACTACGAATATCTTGGGAGGACATGAATATGCTGGAGGTAGTGCTTTAGTCCTCCTCTTAATCGTACTCATATTATACGGAATTGCTTTTATCATAAGAAACAAATATCAAAAGAAGAAGGATTGGTGAATACTAAAATGAAATCAAAATTATTAAATTTAAAACAAAATGGAGAGAGTAAAAATATGGAAACTTCAAATGAACAACCAAATTTACAAGATGAGAAATATGTGTTAAGAACAAAAAATTTGAATCTCTGGTATGACAAGACCCAAGCGCTGAAAGACATAGATATGAAGATCGAGAAGAATAGAGTTACAGCAATAATTGGTCCATCTGGTTGTGGAAAAAGTACATTAATCAGATGTTTCAATAGGATGAATGATGTTATTGATGGGTGTAAAATCGAAGGAAAGGTGTTTTTTCATGGAAAAAATATTTACGCCAATAAAGCAAACGTGAGAGAATGCAGAACACGAATAGGAATGATATTCCAAAAACCTAATCCATTTCCGATGTCCATCTATGATAATATCACTTACGGTCCAAAAATGCATAAAATCCGTTCAAAAGAAAAATTAGACGATATTTGTGAAAGAAGCTTAAAAATGGCGGTTTTATGGGACGAAGTTAAAGATAGATTATCTGATTCTGCTCTGGGACTATCTGGAGGGCAACAACAGCGCTTATGTATAGCCAGGGCGCTGGCAATCCAGCCAGAAGTGATCTTGATGGATGAACCTACTTCATCTTTAGACCCGATTGCTACTAGTAAAATTGAAGACTTAGTTAGAGAATTGAAAAAATATTATTCCGTAGCAATAGTTACGCATAATATGCAACAAGCAGCAAGAATCTCTGATTATACAGGATTTATGTATCTTGGGAAATTGATTGAATTTGGAAAAACTGAGCAAATCTTTGAGAACCCGAAAAAAGAATTAACTGAAAATTATATAACCGGAAGATTTGGATAAGGTGAAATTATGGCTAAAGAAATGAGGAATGAAATTATAAAATTAAAGAAAGATGTTTTAGACATGGCTGAACTTGCAGAAAATATGCTCGATGATGCTGTAGAGGCTTTAATTAATACAGACTTAGAACTTGCTGAAACAGTGGATCCAAAAAAACATAAATTAAGAAAATTTGACGAAAATATAGAGAAAGAATCATTAAGAACTATTGCACTCTACCAACCAATGGCAATAGATCTAAGGAGATTAGCATCTATTTTAAAGATCATTACTTATTTATATCGTATAGGTAGGTATGGAAAGGATATTGCAGCTGTTGTTGAAGAATTTACAGGAAAACATTCCTATTCCGAATTTATTGGAATAAATCATATGTGGGAACATGTTCGTACGATGATTAAAGATGCAATGGATTCTTTTGACTCAGAGACTACATCAAAATTAGAAGATTTTGAAAAACGGGATAATGAAATTGATCAGATGCGTTGGAGTATTTTTAGGGAGTCTGTATCCTATATGATGGAGGATCCTAAAAATATAACTGCAAGCGCTCATCTAATGATGATTGCTCGTTATTTAGAGAGGTGCGGAGACCATGCATGCAAAATCGCAGAAAAAACTTATTACCTCGTCGAAGGAACACATAAAGAGATATCTTAAAAATAATTATTACTTTAATTAATTTCTTTTTATACAATTTTTTACTTATTATTTATTATTTGAATATTCTTTGAGTTGTATTAATTTGACCTTTAATCTCTTTTTAAATTCGTTATTTGTAATGGAGTTTTTATGATATTTAATATTAAAGATCCTAATATAGAAGTAAAATTCTTATGAAAGGAAATTCATTATGGAAGAAGAAAAGAATAAAGAGCAGATCTCTAAGAAAAATATGGGTATGATATTTGGAATCATTTTAGGATCAATTCTTGCAACCTAAATATTTATTTTTACGAATAATGCGCTCAGCTTTACCATCGTTGGAATTTTTCTAGTTTTTGGATTGATATTCGGTACTCTTTGGGAAAACCAAAGTAGTAATTCTTGATCCTCCTAATTTTCTTTTCTTATTTATTCAAAAGGCTGCTCCCAATAACACTTTCGTGAGATTTCTTACCCAAAAAATCCATCAAAGTAGGGACTATATCAACTATAGAAGAGTAAGGAATTTCTTTTTTAGGGATATCTGGAGATCCCCCAATAATGAGGGGGACAACTGAGCTTTTTCTCAACCCGATATCATGATTCCAATGCCTTTTTTCTTTCTGTTTTCCATGAGTAATATTATAGACTCGTTTTCCTTGGGTACTTATTATTACATCCGCGCTTCGAGGATTTTTAAAATGTCTTACCAACAAATCAGGGTAAAGGGGAAAATTTAAATCATAAGTTGCCTCAATCCAATCTTGATGTGTGTGAAACTTCTCATTAATCAATTTCCTTGTAGATTCATGATTTATATATCCGAAAATATCATCATCTCCTTCAATAATGTATTTAGTTTTTAAATCCTTTCCAGATCCTTTATATTCAACTTTTCCATTAATTATCTCTCCACTTTCGTTAGATTTTTTTTTTAGATAAATAGTTCCTTGTTTAGAAGTATTATTATTACCTCTATAATATAGTAACGAGGTTCCTTGTATCTCAAATAAATATTCTAATAAGTTAATCTTCTTTGGTCCAAATGATTTAAGCTCTTTAATCGTTGGAAATCCCCAATCTAAAGAACTATTTGAATTAAACCCGGAATTTCCTTTAAAATAGAAAAATCCTACTCCTCCAAATTCTGCGAGATTCAAGTTTCCCTTAGGATTCTTGCGAGGATGGTAATTAATCAATCCTTTTTTATTTAAGAGAGAAAAGAGATTTTTTCCTTTTTTTCCTTTATAATTACCATGATCAGAGGTAATAACTATAGCAGTTTCATTCAAATAACCCATCTTGTTTAATTCATTCATTAAAGACCCGATAACCTTATCTATATGCATTAAATTCAATTTATAAAGAGAGCTTTCGGAACCATATAAATGCATCAGAACATCGGAGGACATAAACCATAAGAGAGAAGCTATTGGAGCTTCATTTATATCAAAAAATTTTGAAGGTCTCGAAAAAACTCTAAGAAGCTTTTGAATAACTAAACTATTTGCTCGTTTAATAATGTTTTTAAGATTAGGATAATGGTTAAGCAGAAGATAAAGAATGATAAGCTTAATTTTAGTCTCTGGATAAATATAATCAGCACCACGATTGATAAATTGAGTAATACTAACATTATTCCCTTCTCCTGCCATTTCAAGTATGGTCTGACAATTTTCTCCTAAATCCTCATTCATTTTATAAATCTCCAACTTATTGGAACCATAATTCCGTAATAATGGAGGATTTAAAGACCGATCCATCCAATTGTAGTTGGGAACTCCATGGCATAGCTCTTTACGAAAATCTCCAGTATAAGTCCCTGTTATCATACTTGGTTGAGTGGGAAACGTAACCGATGGGAAATCAGTAATACAATTCTTAGAATAAATTCCATTTTCCATTAATTTCTTAAAATTTGGTAGGATCCCTTCTTCTATCCATTTAAAAAATTGGCTAGAACGGACGTCATCAATAATACAGTAGATAAATCGGTTAATAGAATTCATTTTATCATAACTCCTTTGATTTTACACTCTAATCTATAATAAATCTCCTAGAAAATATCAGTAAAGCATAATTTATTAAGAATTTATATAGGATTAAGACTAAGTAAATTTTATGGAATCCGATACAAAATATAAGAAATATTATTCCTATATTTTTATCTTCTTCTATTTAATAGAAGGATTTGTTCAAGGAATACCTTTCCTAGTTTTTCCATCCTACTTAGCAAAAGTATTGGGAAACCAGTTTGATATTTCTCTATGGTTAATAGTTGCTGCCATTGGAAATATTCCTTGGGCTATAAAGTTAATAGTGGGTCTTTTTAATGATCGATATAGTTCTAAAAAGTTTGGAAATAGATTTCCTTGGATTTTTTCATTTGGAATATTTGGAGCGATTTGGTGGTTCATTTTAGCCGTTTACTTACCAACAGATCAAACTATCTACACTTTTTTAGCACTTTATTATTTCATGACTGCCTTAGGTATTGCTTTCGCCGATACTGCCTTAGATGGACTTATACTTGATATAACTCCTAAAGAGAATCTGGGAAGAATTCAAGGGTATACTTGGACAATGCTTTTGCTTGGAATGGGTGCTGGAGGAATGCTATTGGGATTAATCTTTTTGGCAATAGATGCCATGCCTATTCTTTTCATTTTAACGGGTATTCTAACTATTATCGCCTGCTTTTTACCTTATTATATTCAAGAACCAGAACTAAAAGAAGTTAATAAAGAAAAATGGAATAAAGATTTATTATCTGTGTTTACAAAGAGAAAAAATTGGAAGGTCTTTTCCTATACATTTTTGGGAGCTATACAAGCAGTTATGCTTTTAACTTTCTTCAATTACGTAATATTGGTTGCGATGGGAGTAATAGATGTTCAAAATACTATATTAAGTATAATTCAAGGTGATGCAGTCAATCTTCTTGGTTGGAGTTCTCTATTTTATCTTTTAAATGGTATAGGGACTGTTATTGGATCTCTTATATCTGGAAAATTTGGTGATATAAGTAGAAGAAGAACAGTTTCGGCTGTTTATCTAATCTATATCCCGTTCTGCTTGATTACTGTGTTGCCCTTTATATTCGTTGATACTTATCTTGTCGCTTTAGTATTTGGAATTATATTTCTAGTTCTATTTGGCGCCGTTCAAGGAGCATTGGTTGTGTCGAATCAAACAGTTAGAGGAGATCTCTCCAAGAAGGACTATCCCAATCTTAAAAGTACATATTATGCTCTCCTAGTAAGTTTCTCAAATGGAGGACAAAATTTTGGAACTTTGGCGGCTTCGTGGCTCTTCACATTCTTTGCGCTCTTCTTGACTAGTTTTAATCTAATCTATTTTTTCATTGCGAGCTTTTGTGCATTAAGTTTATTGATTTCTTTCCTTCTCTTTAGAACAATTGATCCTAAGGACTACGAATTTAAACATTTGTTTCAAGAAGAAGTATTTTTAGCATAATTTTAACTAAATTTCTTTTCCTTTTTTTTGCCTAAAATCTTTAAACTATTGAGTTGAAATCTTTGAAAAATAGTTTAATTATAATTCAGAAAAAAAATAATATATAAAATAAGTAAGCCTCTGGGGAGATTTGAACTCCCGGCCATTTGATTACAAGTCAAACGCTCTACCGCTGAGCTACAGAGGCAGATAAAAAAATGCAATTTTTCTTTGAATTTGTATTAATGATAAAATTTCATTAATTTTTAATTTTGTGATTACCCCAATTAAAAAGAGGGAGCTTTCTCTTTAGAGAAGTTTTTAAAAATTATTTCTTTTGATTTACCCTTTGTTGAGTAGATAATGGCTAACGAATCTTTGATTTCCATTATGTATTCCAAATGCTTCAGAACAAGAGATAAAAAAGGTGTTCCAATAATGCCACCACTTTTTAGCATTTTTTTTTCCGTATGTATCCTCTAATATCGGAAATACTGTTTTTTTATTATTTTTCATCTTCCTTAACCAAGCGTCTAAAGTTAGCTTATAATTTAACCCATTCACTCGCCAAACTTTTTCTACTGAAAAATTATCTGAGAAATAAAATAAAAGGTTCGCGCTTGGCATGATCCCCCCTCGGAAGAAATATTTTGCCATCCAACCTGATGTAGAATCAAGTTCATAGAAATATGGATAATTTTTATCTGTAAAAATATGGATAAATAATTTTCCTTCCTTTTTTAGAATTTGACTTAATTTAGCCAATAATTTTCTATAATTACGTACATGTTCAAACATCTCTATTGAAACTATGCGATCAAATTCCCCCTCTGTATTGATTTGCGAGACATCTGATTTGATAACACGTAAATTATTTATATTTCTTTTTTCAGCTAAAGTTTCGATATACTGTTTTTGACTTTTTGAGTTAGTTATAGCCACATACTCAGAAACTTCATAATTTTCGAGGATAAAAAATAATAATGACCCCCACCCACATCCTAATTCTAAGATCCGTTGCCCATCCTCTATTTGAGCTCTTTTACAAGTAATGAAAAGCATATCTTCCTCTGATTTATCTAAATTGGAAGGGAGATCTTTATATGACGGGATATTATCCCAGTACCCACAGCTATATTTAAGTCTCCCACCTAAAATTTGTTGAAAGAATCGAGTAGGAATTTCATAGTGCTGTTCGTTCGCTTTCTTAATTTCTATAGTTATAGGATTTTTTTCCATTTTTTCTATAAACATATTTAAATGTTTTTGTATTTCTTCTACGGTATCAGGTTGCTGAGAGAGTCTATACTCAAGATGTAATCTGATGATCAATCGTAACAAAAATTCGGGGATTAATCCCTTTTCTAAGAGTTTGTCATACCACATAAGATAATCTCAAGGTGTTTTGATAAGTTAAACTTTCTACCTTATATATTTTTCCCATATATATAAAATTCCCCTTATAAAATGACTTTTTTGACCTAACCCAAACTATTAAATTTTAAATTATCTATTATTAACTTGATTATAATACAAATACGAATATTATTAATTATACCCATATAATTATACCAAATATAAAGTGAAATGTTTACTAAAGAAGAAATCTCGTTGCTGGCGTTTAAGAGATATAAAAGTAATGAGTCCTATGAGAAATCTGTGTATTATCTCGCTGAAATGGTAAGTAAAATTAATAAAAATCTGAAAAATGGTAATAAAATTGAACCGCTTGAGACTGATAATCTTGTATTACTTCTCAGAGATGACATAAATGGTGCCTTATTAGAACCTGACAGAGAAACGGTGGAAGATCTTGCGGAATATATTTATCATCAAAGACCTGAGAAAAGTAAACTCCATTGGTATTGTGCCGAAAAAGAACTTTTATTAAAAGAAATAGAAAGATTAATAACGGATAATAGGGAAAGAAACGCCTAAAATCCTTAATGGGCTCGTGCTTTTTTGATTTCTCCAACCAGTAAATAAACAAATCGGTTATTGGGTAGTATAGAAAAAATAAATACTGGGAGGTATGATTAGAATAGTCTTAGAACAATTTTTCTTTAATTTTTAAAACAAAAACTCAAATCTGTGTTATAATCTAAAATTATCCTCATTTATGGAGATTTAAATAATTTTAAAATAACCAAGAAAATAAGAATTGGTCCCCTAATGTTTTAAGAAAAATATTTCTAATTTTTAACATAGGTAATAATTATGAAAAATGTATGGATATTAACTGAAAGTAGATTTGGAAATGGAAAAAACTTAGCTGAAACTCTGAAAAGACAATTTCCAGAGGGGTTCAATATTAATGTTGGAGATGTGAAGGATTTATCCCCTGAAAAGGTTGTTGAAGAGGAACCAGATATTCTTATTCAAGGAGGCGCAATTAGAATGTTTCGTGGCGCCCCAAAATCCAAAAAGTTCTTAAAAAAATTAAATAAAGTCTTAGAACAAAATAATCATACGATTCAATATGGAACTGGGTTTTTAACTCACGGATTACCCACTGATAAAGTTCAAGGATTTGCGAAACGATACCTCAAAAAGATCAAGAAGGCTTCTATGATTGAAAAAACGTATCCGAATTTATTGACAGCACGAGTGAAAGAACAAGAAGGCCCTATTCTCGATGATGAAATGGAAAAAGCAAAAAAATATATTCAAGAATTTATCCAATGGATAGAGTAAAAAGTTTAATCGTACACTTTATAGTCTCTTAAACCCATATAAATATCAAACTTATATAAATATCAAACTTCATAACTCTTTAGGGGCATATATGTCTCTCTTTCTCTTAATTTTTTATTGTCCTTTATTTGTTTTCTACTCTAATTTGAGACAATTTAAATAAGTTAAATATCTCCTTCAGCTATTTTTTTAATCGATTTTTAATATTTTTCTCAGAATAATTGAATAATTGTATATTTAAATAAAAATGAAGTTAATTCTTATGTAAAGATAATTTGGAGATTTATTGATTGAAAATTATGAAAAAAATAGAAGATTATAAGGTCATTGCTGAAGATGCGTTAAAAAAAGCCCAAAGGAAAGATTGTGATTATGTTGAAATTAGAGTGGAGTCCGATATAAAGGATACGATTTCATTCATTAATGGGCAAATGCAACTGGGTAATTTACCTATTGATCTAACCACTGATGCTTTTGCAAGAAAATTAGGCATAAATATAAGGATGATAGTTAATGGAGGGATGGGGATGGCAGTCACAAATCGTATGGAAACGGGAAGTATTCAAGAATGTATTGAACAAGCATATAAAGTTGCAAAAGTAAGCGGGAAAAAAAGAAGGGATCCAATTCAATTAAGTGAGGAAGATGTCAATGAAGATACATGGCAAAGCGAATATGACATTAACCCAATGGATGTATCATTGGAGGAGAGAATCGATTTCATAAAACCCTACATTAAAATTTTTGATGAAAATTATCCTATTGAATTTATTCATATTTTTGTTTTGATGACAGAACAAAGAGATACTTATTTTCTTAATAATGAAGGCACAAGATTAAGGGGGCATGTCCCACGAGTTGCTTTTATCCCGATAATTATTGGCATTAAATCAGGGGGTAAAAATGAGCAATTTATGACCACTTATGCTACTAGTGGTGGTTGGGATAGGCTTTTGTCTTGGAATATTTATGAAGATGTTAAAGAAAAAGTCGACACATTAAGTAAAATTGTTACTACAGCTAAGAAAGCACCTAAAGAGGAAGTTGATATAATTTTAGGACCAGAAGTATCGGGGATTATTGCCCATGAAAATTGCGGACATCCTTCCGAAGCCGATCGAATATTAGGAAGGGAAGGTGCTCAGGCAGGAGAATCTTATCTAAGAGAACATGACATTGGATATAAAATTGGAAACGAGTGTGTTAATCTTGAGGAAGATCCTACTATTCCTGATTCTTATGGATTTTATCTATATGATGATGAGGGGGTAAAAGCCAGAAAACGCCATTTAATTAAAGATGGGATTTTTAATGAACGATTACATAACAGAGAAACGGCTGCTATTTTTAATACTCAAAGTAATGCCGCAGCTAGGGCAATTTCTTATGATAGAGAACCTATAGTTAGGATGGCAAATACATACTTCGCTCCAGGTGATTATTCACTAGAAGAAATGGTGGAAGAGATTAAATTAGGGATATACATGAAATCCTTTACAGAATGGAATATTGATGATAAAAGACTTGAATCTAAATATACGGGGCAAGAGGCCTACTTGATCAAAAATGGGGAAATTACGGACACATTAGTTTCTAAACCAGCTTTAGAAATATCATCACCTGGGTTATTTGGCAGTATAGACGCCCAAGGGAAGGCTGACCTTTTAGAATGGCAAGGGGCTTTTTGTGGAAAGTCAGAGCCTGGGCAAGGATGTCCAGTCTGGACTGGAGGACCCCCAATCAGATTAAGAAAAATAAGGTTGGTGTGAAGAAAAATGGATGAAAAAATTGACAATAAACAAACTTTATTGAAGCTTAAAGATGTGATTCGGAAAAACTCAGAAAAATTTTTTGATGAGTGGGTTATTTATGCGGTTTTAAAATCCGAAAACCAAATACGTTTTTCCGAGAGTCAGATAGATATTGATAAAAATTGGAGTGAATTGAGATTTAATCTATTTTTAGCAAGGAATAGAAGAACTATAGAGATAAGTTTAAACGATTTAAGAAAGAAAGCCATTGAAGATACCTTATCTCATTGTGATAAGCTACTAAATTCGGCAAAAAAAAATAGATTTTTCAAGCGATTACCTGAAGGTCCCTTCGAATATAGTAATGAAATTAGAAGAAAAATTTTTGATGAGAACGTGCTGGAGCTAGAAGAAACTTCAATTGATTTGGTAAATAAAGCAACTAAAAGAGCATTAAAAGAAGGGGCTTCAAGAGTCGCGGGATCGTTTTTCTTTGGAGGTTCTGAAACTCTTTTAGAAACAAGTGAAGGAATTGAAGATGGGTATCAGAGTACTCATCTTAATTTTCGTATTCGAGCGTTTGCCGAAGATATGTATGCGACAGGAGAAGCTCTTTCGGTGTCAACCCATTTGGATGTAAGTTTCGATCCGATAAACGCAGGTAAAGAAGCGGGGCAGATTTGTAAGCAAGCTATTAATGGGAAAAAAGGAGATCCTGGTATCTATAATCTTATTATATACCCGAAAGTATCTACAGAATTACAAGCGCCTACTCCAGCTATTGCGATGAATACTTATGTAAAAAAGATGGGGCTATCTTGGTTAGCCGGAAAACGAGAAGGAGATAAAATTGGTACTGATTTAATTACAGTATATGATGATGGAACAAAACCTTTTGGGCTATCGAGCGCTCCTTTCGATGATGAAGGCACTCCTACGAAAAAAACCCTATTGATTAAAGATGGAATAATTCAAAATTTTTTCACGAATACCTCCTTATCTCGAAGGAAGGGAGAATCTACCGGAAACGCTGGAATCACAATGCCGAAGCCTTCAAATACCATATTTTTACCTGGAGATTGCACTCTCGAAGAACTTATGGAAATCTCAGAAAAGCCCACCCTAATGATAACTTCTACATGGTATACAAGATATCAAAGCTATGCTCCTCCTGGAAACTTCTCATCTATTCCAAAAGATGGGATGTTTCTGATCAAAAAGCGAGGAAAGGAATTACAACCAGTACGAGAACTACGTATCAATAGTAATCATTTTGAAATGCTTGAAAACACCAAAGCATTGGGAAAAAAAACAAAACAAGTCTCAACATGGTTAAGCACCAGCAACAATGTAATATTCGCTCCTTTTATGCTTATTGAAGACATTAAGATGACTACCGGTACTAAATAACTCTCAATTTTTTATTATTAATTAGAAAACTGTTTTTGTCTTTCTTTTTATATTCTTTTAACCATAACAATAAGATTAGAAAGCGATAAATGATTATTAACAATATAATAATCTTAATGGAAAAGACTTTATGAAAAAAAATTATATTAAGGATTATGCCATCATCTAAGAAATCGAAGAAAGATAAGACTGAGGATAGTAAGCAAACCTCATTATTTTCCTTCTCCGCTAAAAATAGCTCTGGGGAAAAATCAGAACCAAAAAAGAAAAAAGAAAAGAGTAAACAGCAAGAGAAAAAAGAAGAACTAAAACAAGAAAAAAAACAAAAATTGAAAGTAGATTTTGAACCTGGAAAAATAAGCATAGTTTCAGAAGAGATAACCCAAGAAGAGAAGACCGAAAAATTAGAAGAAAAGAAAGAAAAGACGGAAATTCCGAAAGAAAAATATTTTGAGGATAAAGATCAAGCCTTCGGTTTAAGGAAGTGTGATATTGACCTTGAAAAAATTAAAAGAGAAAATTTTACCTCAAAATATATTCGATATCTAATTGAATCTGAACAAATAATTCAGAATTTAGAAAAGGGTCTTCTATTAGATGTGGATTACGATGGTGGTCAAAATAAGGCATATTGTAAATTTTATGATTTGGTTTCTCACAATATTAAAATTTGGATCGATACTACTGGACACGAACCTTATTGCTTAAGTAAGGAAACTGTCCAAGAGCTGGAATCGAACATTGACTTGACCAATTATGAAGGATTTGAACGTTTCGAAGAAATTAAAAAGATCGATCTATTACATGATGTAGAAATTCCCATAACAAAAATTTATGGGAAAACTCCTACAGACATCGGAGGTTCAGGAAATAATATAAGAAATATCATCAAAGATGCATGGGAAGCAAATATTCGATATCATCTCAATTACATCTATGACACGGCTTTAATCCCAGGATTAGTATACAAAATTGAAAATGGAAATATCGAACGTATAAGTTATAAGGGAGATGAGAAAGAATACCAAGAAACCTCTGAGGAGTTGATCGCTCTTTTTGAGGATGAGAGACCTGAAATTCAAGAATTTGCCAAAAAGAATCTTCACCTTTTTTTAACTCCTATACCTGATGTTAAGAGAATGGCTCTTGATATCGAAATAATGATGGGACCAAACCAAACTCAAATTCCCGATCCTAAACTTGCAAAACAGAGTATTATAAGTGTTTCTTTCGTAGCAACTGATGGATTGAAAAAAGTATATGTACTGGAAAGAGAAAATTTCGATTACGGAACCCCAAATAAAGAGTTTCCCGAAGATGCGGAAATTGTCTTTTTTAAATCGGAAAAAAATCTAATCCAAGAAACGTTTCGTTTAATTTGGAACTACCCTATAATTATTACATTTAATGGAGATAATTTTGATCTAAATTATTTATTTCATCGTTCGAAAAAAGTAAAAGTGCCAAGAGACCTTAATCCTATACAAGTGAAGCGGGGGTATGGATTTCTTTCGAAGGCAGAATGTTATCTAAGAAGAGGAATTCATCTTGATTTATTCAATTTCTTTTTTAATAGAAGTATATCGGGATATGCTTTCGGAGGAGCATATGAAAGTGCCTCCTTACAAAGTATAAGTACCGCCCTGTTAGGAGCAGGTAAATTTATTCATGAGGAGAATATCCACGATTTAAATTATTGTACTCTCGCATGGTATAATCTTAAGGATTCAATGCTCACATTGGATTTAACTAAGTTTAATAATTCCTTAGTATGGAATCTAATTATCTTATTATGTAGGATAACTAAGATGCCCATCCATGATATGATAAGGCATCAAATCTCCTCATGGATTCAAAATATCTTGTTTTACGAGCATCGACAACAAAATTATCTTATTCCTAATTCATCTGATATAAGGGAAATGAAAAAAGGAGGTTATAGTAAATCCACTGTAGAAGGAAAGTTATTTCAAGGTGCCTATGTGATCCCGCCAGTTCCAGGGATTCATTTTGACGTGGTGGTAATGGATTTCGCATCACTCTACCCCACTATAATTAAGGAATATAATTTATCATATGAAACGGTGCTTTGTCCACACAATGATTGTAGAGATAATCTAGTAAAGGGAATTCCCTATCATACATGCACCCATAAAATGGGAATATTTGCGTATGTAACTGGATTTTTAAGAGACGTTCGGGTAAAGTATTTCAAACCAAAATCTAATGATAAAAGTCTTTCCGAAGAAAGGAGAAGTTATAACTTGACAATCCAGCAAGCATTAAAGGTTTTCATCAATGGATCGTATGGGGTGTTTGGATCTCAAAACTTTCAGCTATTTTGTCTTCCTGTAGCTGAATCTACTACTGGAATAGGACAGTATTCTATTAAATCTACGATAGAAAAAGCAGAAAGTATGGGTGTAAGAGTTCTCTATGGTGATACTGATTCCGTATTTTTGGAATCTCCAACTGACAAGCAAATGAAGGAAATCTCCGAATGGAGTAAAAAGGAACTCGATCTTGATTTAGAGGCGGAAAAAACGTATCAATTTTTAGCACTTTCAGAGAGAAAAAAAAACTACATTGGGATCTATGAAGATACTCAATATGTAGATATGAAAGGCTTGTTAGCTAAGAAACGGAATACACCAGAATTTATAAAGAAAATCTTCAGTGAATTAATTGAGATCTTAAAGAACATAACTAACCACAGAGAATTTAAGGAAGCGAAGGATGAAATTATGGAGATTGTCCGTAAAAATCTAAAAAAGATTGGAAAGAAGGGAGCATTTGAGTTAGAAGATTATGCTATCAATATTGGAATGACCAAAAGCCTTGATAAATATAATAAAACCACACCTCAACACGTAAAAGCTGCTTTAGAATTAAGAGAGGTAACTGGGAAAGAAGCACAAAAAGGAGAAACAGTTTCATTTATAAAAAGTAAAACAAGTGATGGCGTAAAGGCACTTGAATTAGCAAAACTTCAAGATATCGATGTTCGAAAGTATAAGGAATTGTTAAAATCTGCTTTGGAGCAAGTATTAGATGCCTTAGGTATAACTTTTGAAGAGATTAAAGGAATAAAGAAAATGGACGCATTTTTTTAATATTTAATTTTAAACCACTTAATCATCAAAATCAAAAAAATATAAAAAAACATATTCATAAGAATTTTTGCTAAAATTAATGATTCACAAACTTCTTATGAAGATTTTAGTTTTTGACCACAATTTTCACAATAATTTTTTACCGCAGTCATTTGATTACAACTTGGGCATCTAATTGTATTTTTCTCTCCTTCTTCGTTGTGAGAAAGTTTTTTCGTTTCCCTCCAAACGATCAAAATAATAAAAATTATGGTACCTGTAATTAAACCAAGGAACTCCAAAAATGAAAAAAGATCAAGGAACAATGAAATTAATGTAACACTAGAAGATGGATCAAGCATCAAAAATGTGGACATAATCTGAAAAAACATACCGAACATCAACACAGTAATCAACATTAAATTTAGCATGGTTTTAGAATATGCCTTTTCTACTTTAGTATCCATGGGCGATTTAAGAAATTGAGTTCTCTTATTTTCATCATTGAGGTCTTCTTGTGATTGTATATTAAAATTATTTAATTTTTCATCCCAAGCGGAATAGTATTCTCTTAATTCATCCCCTTTTGCCTCCAATGTTCCTTGAATAAAGAAAAAACATAGAGCAGAGAAAGAAATAAACACTCCAAATAAATCGATAAAAGTTCCAATGTAGAATGGAATTATTATAGAAAATAAAAGTGTATATGACGCTGAAAATGAACTCACAGAATAACTTATCCGCCAATTCCTCTTTATGATGAAAATTATCCCTAAGAAGCTAATAAAAATATATACAAACAAAAAGAAAGCACTTAAGTCAAATAAAAGTACATCTATTCGGGGAAAAAAGTAAAGGATGAATGTTAAGACAAAAGGAATTGGATATGCTAAGGCAATGTAAGATTTCCGTTCTCTAAATTTATCAAGATAATTGTCTGCGAATGATTCCATTGAACCTTTCACTGCTAAAAACGACACGATAAATATAATTCCATAAAGAATCGGTATAAAGCTTAGGAAAAATATTGAAAATAAAAACACAGGATTACCAATTATTATTCTGAAAAAGAATAAATCTAATAGATCTACAAGAGCGGCAACGCCGAAGCTTGAAATTAATAGAATGGAATGATAGAGAAACTTACCTCTGTGAGATTTCTGAGACGGAAAATATTTCATTGATAAAAGTTTAACCTTTTCTGGATTTACAGGATATTTTCTTACATTCAAATAGAAGAAAAATAATTCCAATAACACAAACAAGAAAAATCCCATGTAAAAGTAAAGACTATTAATTGTAATGATTGAAATAATTAAATTTCCGCTAAAATATTCTAACAAGAAAAAATTTATAA
>CAZZIC010000085.1:0-9433 GCA_964653985.1 uncultured archaeon
TTAGTATTTTTGATATTTTAAAAGACTTAGATTTAATAAGAATAAAGATATCTTGAACTAAAATAATTGAATAATTGAACGATAAAAAATGCCTCTTAAAGGGATAGAAAAGCTTCGAGAGAAACTTCCGGGGTATCCAGGGAGTCGAATTTATTTACTTTTATTATTAACGGGTGGTTCCTATATCATTGGATTGGTTTTCCTAATAACAATGGATATTTTTCCTCGGTTTTTTGCTCAAAATGATTTTTTTATATTCATTGAGCCCTTATCCCCAATTTTGGGATCAATTTGTTTAACTCTTATCGGATTCTTATTAATTTATAAAGTTTGGTATAACAGAGAAGATTATAAGCAAAAATATGGAGATCGAGCATATCAAAAGGCATTAAGATTTGGAGTGCCAGGAGTCATATTCGTTGCGGCTACTATTGTGCATGCTTATATCCCTATTGATTTGATCCCCCCAAGACCTCCTTCAAATAATCTCACAATTTTCCTTTCAACTTCTCTTTTGGAGCTCATTCCGGGTTTACCAAATTCTATCTTTTTTTTAAGAACCATATTAAGCATTATTTTAGTTATCCTAGCCCTTCTTACTATGATCAGAGCACTCTTCACTTTCGGAATTGATTATATGGCAGTCGTTTATCTTTACTACCCTGAAGAATCAGAAATTCAAGACTTTAAAATCTATTCCATACTCCGACATCCCGCATATTCGGCAATTACTATGCTAGCTTTTGGAGCGATTTTTGCTCGATTTTCCATTTATTCAATAATTTTCACGTCTATTACATTAATTGGATTATTGATCCATATTAGATATGTGGAAGAGAGAGAATTAATTGAGAGATTTGGGAAATCCTATATTGAATACAGAAAAGAAGTCCCAGCACTTCTGGTAAGACCTCGAGATTTTGGAAGATTTTTTAAATTTTTATTCAAAGGGGAAGAATAATTAATAGTATTAATTAATATTGCAAAGAAACCAAAAAATAGGGGTTGTTGATTAACGATTCCCTAGAAGTCTATACGCCCATAAATTGCTCGAAAAATTGACTGAAGTTTCCCATTTTTCTGAAGTTGTTCAATTTCCTCTTCTTTGGGAGAACCATCAGGTTCAAAAAATTGGTTAAAAGCATGGTAAGGTTTATGACGCTTCTCACCCGTTTCTAAATCAACTTCAGGATTTACAATGGAAAATTGGCCTTCAAAATCTGGTTCAAGTTCAAAGTATAATCCATTAGCAGCAAATGCATCGTCTTTTATATATTGATTCATCCTTCGCGTCTGAGCACTTTTATGGACATCAGAATCAACAACCACAACAAAAGGGATTTGAAACTCATTAAGAATCCTAATATAGTGTTGAAAGTTAAACTTTCCTAGACAATCAATATAACTAACTTGACTGATCAAACTGATATCTTCCCCGAAGAAATAATTAGCCCAAGCCTGAAACATCATTTTTTCTGTTTGACCCTCAACTAAAACAACCTTATCAGCAAAGAACATCTCATTTCTGTTGGGATTGAGATAATAGTTCATATTCACTCGGTTTATGTGTTTAAAAAATTCTTTCTGGCGTTCATTACCCCATACACAAACAAGCTCTTTCTCTTTAATTTCCCCTTCTTCGGTAAATTCAAGAGGTTGGATAACTTTTGTTCCCACTCCTAATGTTGGCTTTATTACTTTTGCTACTTGATAGATATTATTAAATTCAATAAAATGTGGTGAATGCGTGTTCAATATTACTTGGTGTCCCTCATCTTCAGCAATATTTTGGAGATAAATGCGCATCATCCTTTGAAACTGCGGATGTAAGAAAAGTTCCGGTTCTTCTATTGCGAAAAATGTAGAGGTGCTAATATTTTTTACCGATTTTCTTCTTTTTCGTTCCTCTTCCCGAATAGTTCTCAATTTTTCTGCCCACACTTTAAACAAAATAACCATAAAATACCTCTGAAGTCCGTGACCTTTATATTGTACTTCGGTTTTAATACCATCATCTATGATAATTTTTAAAGAATTACGGATAAGCCTTGAAAGATTCGGCAGTTCTGTGTCAAAAGAAATGGAGGAATTATCGAAAGTCTGGAGCTGTTCATTGAGTTCTTCTTTAAGTTGATTGATTACCGAATCTTCTTGCCCTATTCTATAAATATTTTTCAAGATTTTTTGAATATCCTTTTCCTTTTTAAGCCTTAGTTCTGGATCTTGAACTTGTTCCAATACATAGTTCATTAATTGATTAAGATTGCGCTTTCCCCGAGCTGTATAACTTGTTTCTTTTTCAATATCTTGGACCGCGGGTATAAAGAAGTAGTTTCCTAAATGTTTTTCTGGAGAACGGGAGGAGATAGAAATTTCTATAAACTTATCAGCGCTTAACCCAGGGTTTTCATCCAATATTTTTTGTACATATTCATTCCTAAGGCTTCTAAACCCCTTTTTTGAAAATCTATTGCTACTCTCCTTTTCCTCAAGAAATGTTTCAGCCATTTTTTTGAAATCTTCGGGTATATGCTCATGTTCTTGAATCTTATTTTTAGACCGATAAATATTTTTTTCAAACATTCCACCGTAGCGTTTTTGAACTTCTTCAGAATTAAGATCTAAGGTCTGTTTCATGCATTCATATTTAGTATCAGCAATAACCTTTCTTTCCTCATCGAGTTTTACCGTATATCTCAATATTAATTCTTCGATTTCTTTTCCCTCATTAAAAAGATTTCCTTTATAAACCTCCTTTTCGGCTTGAGATAAATCTATAAAATAGATCGTAATTGAGAATGTCTGTGTATATTTTCCATCTTCCTTTCTAAAATCAATTTTTTCTGGGGAGGCGTTAAAGTAAACCTCAAGAGCTTTCATTATATTAGATTTTCCTGAATTATTCTTACCGAGGAAAACCATGTAAGGTAAGAAATTCACGTCTAGGCTCTTAATAGAACGAAAATTTCGGATTTTAACTTTTTTAATTTTCATGTTTTTATCTTCTGGTTTATCTTGGTTTTAAATATATTCTTAACTTTTTGCGTTTAATCATTTATCTTTTATGCCTAAAAGAGTAGTAAAAACGATTATATATAATTCTTGTTATATATCAATGAGTAGATTTCTGAGATGTATCAGTTTGGGAAAAGTTAAAAGAAAAATAAATCAAGCATCAAAGTAGTTCAATACATTAAGGAACTTGATATCTCCAATATTATATTTTTCATAGATATCTGATGTATTGATTCCAAGTATGCAAGACCTTATTTCTTTATAATCAGCGATTCTCATAACTGGTAAATAATCTTTATCGCTGCTCACAATCGAAAAACCTTTTATTTCGCATCTCTCTAAAACTTCCACGGCATTAGTAATTAAATAATTATCGATATCGCTGAAATGTCCTTTCTTATCTATTTTAAGCAAGTGAAAAAATTCTGCGTGTCTATTTTTTATGCATTTATCCATTAAAAATTGATTTGGTCTCATTAGGTCCTCATCGGGTTTTGAGAAATAACGAATTATATACTTATCAGGGACTCGATAATACTTATTAATGAAATTGAGAAGTAATTCGTATGCTTTCTTTAAGATCTCTTGAAAATGTATCGGATAATAATCATGCAAAGTTCTGATAAAATTAGGAACATCCACGAGGATGATAACCTTATCATTGTGTAAATCAAGAAAAGAAGCATATTGATCCTTATTCATATTTAATAACGGCATTTTTACATCCAGTGTTTCTTTTAAAGATTCACTTTGGCGAGATAATACGGAATTCTCATTCAATAAAGGTTCAGAAACCGTGAGATTTTCTTCTTGATAAGTATTAAAAATCCCCTTCTCAGAATCAATATTATTATCCTCCAATTTAGGAGGTGTTAATTCAACTTGATCATCGTAGACTTTAAACTTAGGCTTCTCGTTTTCCCATTTTCCTTCCGATAGATTAAATATTAAAGGTTCATCATATGAGCCACATAATTTACTCTGACACTCGAATTTTAAATATAAACTTCCATTTTCTTGCTCAACATTCCGGTGGTAGGGTTCTCCGCAAAAATCACATACTAAATTAAAGAATTCTTCTTTTTCAATGAAATCTTTAACAACAATAAAAGGTTCATGGGTATCGCAATGTTTATTCCAGCACTTATATTTCGAATAATATTTGTGCTCCTCAATTTTCTTAATTTGAGATTTATTACAAAATGGGCAATAAATCGTTCTTTTTAGATGTCCTCGGTTTACATCCCTTGTAAGGACTTCCGATTTGAGAAGAAAATCCATTTTATTTACTCTCCTTTTTTTAAATACCCTTCTATTAAGTATGACGTTATTTTTGTCGATTAGATTAAAGCAAGTAAAATCACAATGAAGGTATAATATTATTTCTTTTTGAATTATTTAAATCTTTCTGACTTAACAAATTTAATGTTCAATAATAGGGAAATAGTTTTAAATAAAGAAAATACTTATTTACAAGTTCTCTTATAATTACATTAATAAGTTGACGAAATACTCACATAATTTCTTACTTAAAGAAACTAGAGTAGTGTTTATAATCAAACTTTTAAGTCATTATAAGAATTATCAACTCTGAATTGAACAATGGCAGATTCAAAATTAGACAAACAAAATTTAGGAGAATTTCTTGAATCAAATTGCGAGAGACAATTATTCTTAAACTTGGGAAGCGGAAGAGAGAATTGGATTAAACCTTTTCGGGAGATTAAGAAACTCAAAAGAACAAGAATTGCTCATATGCTTATTAAATTAGGAAGAAAATATGAAGAGGGCGTCTATGATGAATTAATCAAGAATAATCATAATAGAGCAATATTAAATCCAAATTGGAAAAACCTTGATTCTAAGTTAATGCTCGATGCCAAATATTTAGACAATATATATGATAAATTGATTGAAGAGGGCTCTAAGATAGATTTTTGTTTAATGGAGTATGATTTTCCGACCCCTCTCAAATTAATTAAAAGGTTATTCAAAATAGATCCAAGGAATGAAATTCCAACGGATTATTCTGACTCTCTAAGGCCTGATGTTTTAATCTTCGGGAATAGTAGGATAAAAACTGAGGAGTTAGAAGTTTTAAAAGTGAATAAATTAAAAGAACCCATTGGAGAATTGATGATTGATGGAACAATAAGAAGGCTATCGGAGGAAGACCTTAAAAAGCGTATTGGTATTCGTATCATCGATGTTAAACTTACACGAAAAGAAAAGGTGGGAAAGAAATATTTCTTCGAAATCCTATTCTATTGCCTAGCTATGGTTTATTATTTAGAACAGCTTGGTTTTCGGGAAAAATTTTTTGTAAGAGCAGACAGTAATGGAATTTTCCCTCGATATATAGATATTGACGGATTAAAAATAAGTGATGTAAGGCCTAAGATCGTAAAGATGCCCTTTAGAGATACTTACATTTTATATGAATCCATATCCAATCAATTAGAAACTTTTTATAAAGAGATCCCATGTAAAATTCAAGACATTCCTTTACATATTCAATCCACATGTGCTAGGTGTTCCTATTTGGAGGATTGTAAAGCGACATTAAATTTTCAAGAAGATGTAGACCCGAGTTCTTGGGACTTAAGACTTTTACCTTATACATCCAGGACGATTGCTGAACAATTAAAAGACTCTGATTCCC
This sequence comes from uncultured archaeon, assembly GCA_964653985.1. Taxonomy (GTDB): domain Archaea; phylum Asgardarchaeota; class Lokiarchaeia; order Sigyniarchaeales; family SOKP01; genus CAZZIC01. The sequence goes on from CAZZIC010000085.1 coordinate 5,678, forward strand.
CAAAATATAAAACTATAGAGGATGTTGCTAAAAAAATAGAGAATCATCCTATAGAAAATGTTCCAACACCAATTTTTGCAGAGAAACCCTTTCTTAAAATGAGGGCAAAGGCGCTAATGAAACAAAAGCCAATTAAACCGAAAGAGAGAAAAACATTCTCATTTAGACTTCCAAAGTATAATAATATATCTCTAATAATGGATCTTGAAACCGATGCGATTCATGATGTAGTTTGTGCTTGTTCTCTATATTTAGATATTTTTATTTCTGAAAATGCTCCTTTCTATCAGAACTTTGAGGAATGGTGGGATATATGGTTAGATTATGCTGAAGGAAATAACAGTTTAGATGATACAATTATAGAGATACTAAATGAATTTGATTTAAATCAGAATCTTGAAAATATAAATCCAGATTTTTTTTTACAAGAATTTGCAGATATCATAGAGTATTTGCTTAGACATAGGAATAATTTAGATTATGAATGGATCAATTTAGACAAAGAAGCGAAAAAATCAAATTTTAAGTTCCACACATTGAATTTAGAATTTGCTCTGGTCAACGAAGGTTTTAGTGAAAAAGACGAAAACGACTTTTCGAAAAAATTCATCAATCTTTTATATTCTCTCGTGGTCCTTATACAAAATCTAGAGTGGTTCTTATCGGTGAACGATAAATATATTTCTTCAGCAATCTTTTATTGGTCTCAAGAGCAAATTGACTATTTAGAAGAATTGTTAGAACGAAACCTGGACTTTCTAACTGATGATCCGAATCTTAGGAAAAGAACTCTATACCTCCTACGTTGGTTTAATCCTTCCGAATCGAGTGTAAAAAATCCACATCACTACAAGAAGTTTTACGACTTAAGATCATTTGCAGAAACGATGATGAGTTTTCCTTTAATAATTAATTATACTTGGCATGAATTAGCACAATATCTTTCTAGAAACGCTAAGTATCGAAAATATTTCAGATATAAGGAGCTTAATTTTTATGAAATTTTTTGGAATCCTCATTTTAATTATATAGATTTCCAACAATGGTATCTTTATTTGGATAAGACAGGAGATGAAAAAGAAGATTTACTTAAAGAAATTAAAAATCAAATGATGCTCAAAGTTAAGACTTTAAACTCTCTTAAACAAGCTTTTCAGCAAGAAGGAAAAACTCAATTATTAGGATATAATAAACCAAAATCGATGGAAGATTTTTTTGAGTTTGATTTACCCCAGGATTATCATAACATCGCCCAAATTTGGAATATGTACGAGAATTATACGTATGCTTACCAAGAATTTGAAATTGACAAATTAAGAAATTTATATCCAAGCTTCGGTCTTGGAAAGTTAGAATCTGCTAAGGTAGAACGAATAACTCAATATCCAATGCCTAAAAAGGGAAATATTGATTATTATTATGAATTTAAGTTAAAAGGTATTTCGGCTAATGTCAAAATTTCTGAAGGTGATTGGGTGATTTTAGTCCCTGAAATTCTTAGAGAATTACCCAGATATAAAAATTATCTCTGGAAGATCGTTATCGAGGATATGATATGGAAAGGAGATTATTATGAGATAAATACTCGACCATGGGGAAATAGCCTTATCAGAAATTTAATTGAAGAATTGGAAGCATCTATACCATTTACAACAGACGATTCATTAAGAGATGAAAAGATTGATAAAATTAGGAGGTTTGAGCAAATTGAAAAGAAAATGAATAGAGGAGAAGTTCCAATAGAGATTAATGAGACATTTTATCTTTATCCTCAAGCCTCCAATCCATGGACATCAAAACTTAATGATCTTATTAAGATCTGTAATTTTGGAGATAGTTGGTTGGGAAAAGTTCTTTCCTTTAAATGGGGATTGACTAAGAATGAAAAGTTTCATTATCCCCAAGAATTTCCTTATAAAGGATGGCTTCCAGAGATTTATATGTATGCTCCTAAGCTCTTACCTTCATTTAGGCACAAACCAGATAAATTATTTACAAACATTAAGCCCAGACCGGATGCTTCCCAAAAAAATGCGATTCTTAAAGCGATGAAACATACAGTGTATGGCATTCAAGGACCTCCTGGAACGGGAAAAACACAAACCATTGCCGCACTCATAGAAGAATATATTTTACGAAATAAAGATAAAGGACCGCTAAAGATTTTAGTAATGGCCTTTTCTTATGCCGCTCTTAGAGTTGTATTTAAAAACGTGATCAATAGTAAGAATAATGATGGGAGTTCCGCAGAAGTAAACAAAGCGAAACTTGTATTTCTAAGATCGAGAAGTCGTGAACCCCCAAAATCTCAAAAATCTTTTTATGATCTATGGAAAAAGAAGAATTTTGAATTGACTAAGATGCCTGATGAAACTCCTATCGGTGAAATTAAAAAAGATTCAGAGGACAAGTTGGAGGATCTTTTGGATCTTGACAGCAACCACCTTATTCTATTTGGAAATTCTCATCAACTACATAATTTAAATAAAAGACATTATGGAGAGCCTAAATTCACAAGATTTGATTTCTCTTTTGATTTAATAGTAGTAGATGAAACCTCTCAAGTTCCCGTGAATTATCTTCTTGCGGGGATTCAGAATGTAAAAAATCAGAGAATATATGTTTCCTCAAAAGACCCCAATGGCCAATCTGGAAATAAGATTAAATCAACCGATGAGCTAAAAGCTGATATACTTTACCTTCAAGATGAGAATGCAAATCCATTAGATCCTAATAATCTGACTAAACTCATACTTGTAGGAGATCAGAACCAACTTCCTCCCGTACAACAAGTGAAACCCCCAAAAAAGCTTGAACCTATTTTAGACAATCTTTTCGGGTATTACTGTGATTATCATAGGGTTGAAAACGACCAGCTTCAATTTAATTATCGTAGCCATCAAAAGATTGTTGATCATACCAATTTTTTGAACATTTATCGTGAGAAAATAAAGCCAAAAACCAATAAAGATAAAAAAATTGAAGGAGACCTTACTAAAATAAAAAAGTGGAATAAAAAACATCCTAAAACACAGATAGAATCATGGATAATAGATGTTTTAAATCCTGAAATTCCAGTGGGAGTTTTAATTCACAAGAATAAATATGAGACTGCTGTCAGTCCTTTGGAAGCAAAAGTCGCTTCAGAAATAGTCGTCGCATATTATAGGATGGTTATGTCCGGCAATATTAAAGTAAAGCTTGAAAAATTACAAGAGAAACAAAGAATGTTTTTTAATCAAAAAATTGGTGTTGTTGCGCCTCATAATGCTCAAGGTCGTCTCATCGTTAGAGAAATCTTTCAGAAACTAATAATGAATGATATAAATTATCTTGGTAGAAATGAATTAATGGAATTGTTGAAAAAAAATGTTTATTCCGTAGAGAAATTTCAAGGATCTGCCCGGGACTTAATTATTGCATCAATCGGGATATCAGCAGAAGACCAATTACTAAGCGAAGAAGAATTCATATATGATTTAAATAGATTCAATGTTTTAAGCTCACGAGCTCGAGCGAAATTTGTTTTTGTGTGTAGTGAAAAGTTTTTAACATATATCCCTCAAGAGCAAGAATCGATGATAAATTCCTCTAAAATAAGACAATTTGCGTTTAAATTTTGCTCAAAAAATACCGATTTAAGGATTCAGCACGACGGAAAGACTAAGACTGTCCAGTTCAGGTTTTCTTAAACATAAAGAGGGGAAATTCGAATCTATCTAAATCTTGTTTAAAAAACTCCGTTTAAACCATCAT
>CAZZIC010000085.1:9533-17452 GCA_964653985.1 uncultured archaeon
TTCTTTTAACTTCTATAACTAACTTTAAAAACCCTTCAAAAATGGCGAAAAAATTGGATTTCTACTAAGTTATAAACTAGTTAATTTAAATTTTTAAAACAGAAGAAAACTTGCCTGAGAAAGAAAAAGTAGTATTTCATATTGAAGTCCCAAGAGAATACATGTGAAACGCTACACCCTCTATCCCGTCCGTCTAGAGGGCATTTTGGAGTGTTTTTCTTATGATATTATATATGGCGTTCACATCAGCGTTCAAGAACTTTCCTTCTTTGCTTCGAAACAGCCCCCAGGAAATATGCTTATCTTAATATGATTTATGGAGATATGGCACATTCTTGAAAGCTTCTCGTTAGAAAGAAGTTGGATTTACTCGGTAAGCTTCATGCTATAAGGAAAATAAACAAATAAAAGTAATTAATAGGAAGAGAGTGATAATTTAATAATTTTTCATCTAATTAATGGACACCTTTATTTAAAAGGATAGAAATCCATTGGAACTTATCTGAAATATCCTGAAATTCTAAGAGAATAGGGAATAAGCAAATTTTTTTTCTAGTCCACTTTAAGAAGGAGAGATTTATTATACTAGATAGGAGAAAAATTTATCAGTAAAGAATCGGATTCTTTACTTGAAGAGAAAATGATTGGAGAATCAAAAATATCAAAAAAAGGGCAGATAACTATTCCTAAAGAGATTCGGGAGAAATTGGGGCTTAAAACGGGCGATAAGATTATTCTCGAATCTGTTGCTCAAGGAATTCTAGTACGAAAAAAGGAGGAATCAGATACAGAAAAGATATTAAACGAAGTTGGAGGAATGTGGAAGGATCACCCTTTATTTAAAGATAAAAGTACAAAAGAAATTATTGAAATGATTAGAGGTCCTGATGATGACAGCGCAAAAGAATGAGATCACTATTGATTCAAGTATAATTATTTCTCTGCTTAAAAGGGATAGCTTTTATCTCGATATAGTAAAAGTGGTGGAATTTATAAAAGATTTAGAAATTCAAGTATATATTAGTTATATCACATATTCAGAAATATGGGTAGGGGTAATAGCAAGCGAAACTCCTAAAAAAGATAAGATTAAAGTAAACAAAACTCTTTATGAACTTTTTCAAGTTCAGATTAAGGAGTTAAACGTGACTATAGCACGCACCGCAGCTGCATCCTTTTTAAAATATAAAAGTATGAAGGGAACTAGGGAATCCTTAATACCAGATTTTTTAATAGGAGCACATGCTCAATATTATACTAATTCTATTTTAACTACAAATCCTCGGGATTTTCAGAAATATATTCCCGATCTGAAGGTCTTAGAACCTTCAGAATTTTGCAAATTCTGAAATAATATTAGAAGTAGATAAAAAAATAAGATAAAAAGTTTAGAGATACTCTGAAGCCCAATGGATGGCAAGTTCTTGAATTTTTTCTTCTTTTGGTATTCCTTTTTCATTCCATCCCATCATTTTATAGAAAGTTTTCCGCGCCTTCCTTACTTCATCAACTTTTAGGGAGGTTTCCGAAATCGCCCCAGAATTGGTTGGAGAGAAAAACCTATCCGGAAGGTTATCATCATCCATTGTTAAACCTTCTCTTAAATTAAAGATACGGGTCATGGTGTTAACTCTTTCTCCAATTTTCATTAATTCCCATGAAGTTGTATTCAAACCAGTAGAGGCTCTTAGGATCATGTTCAATTGGTGGACATCCCAAGGCATGAACTGGCACATACACAAGGAATTTATCATCAAAGACAAATTGACTTGATAAAGTAGGGCTCGTATTTTCTGGGAACTTAGGTTTTCTAAAGGAATTGGTTCTAAGATACCCAAATGTTTGAATTGTGATATTGAAGCCTTATTAGTAAGAGCAGTATCATGAAGATTCGACATATGCTCTGCACCAGTAGGAGATACCATGTATCCAACACCTAATGCTCGCTTCAAACGTGGTTCATGCATGGGAATTTCTTGTCCTTTTACATGCATCGCATACTTTTCTGCTCCCTTTCCTATTTTCTCTGCAGCTTTTTTGGATCCTTCTGCTAATAAATCTCCCAATCCTTCTCTTTTACCGATCATCTCGGTCATCTTGAGCATAGCATCCACATTTCCAAACTTAAGATCTAATCCGTTTGTATCTTCTTTCGTGAGTATCCCGTTCTCAAAGCATTCCATCGCAAAGCTTATAGTAACTCCGGTGGAGATTGTATCGATAGAATATTTATTACATAATTCATGTGCTTTTGAAACGGCTTGAAAATCGCTGATACCGCAGTTGGAACCCAAAGCCCCAAGAGTTTCATATTCAGGACCTCCATATCGGGTATCGTAATCCCATTTTTCATCTAAATACACAATCTTCTTACATCGTAAAGAGCACGCGTAGCAACCTTCCATTTCAAGGTTAACTTCTGTTTTTACATTTCTTGGATCTAAATCCTCTGCTTTAAAATCCCCATTTCCATCCCGAAAATTCCGTATAGGCAAATTTCCTACTTCGGTGAAATCTTTCATCGTTCCACTGACAGGGGTTCCGTGAGAAAACACTTCAGAATATGGTTTTAAAAACTTTTCATTAAAAAGTTTTCTCATTTCACTTAATTTGTCTTTTGAGGCGATATCCAACTTATTACTTCCTCTTACAGCTACTGCTTTCAAGTTTTTCGAACCCATTACAGCTCCCATGCCCGATCTTCCCGCAGCATCTCTTAATTCATTCATAATACAAGCGTATTGAACAAGGTTTTCTCCTCCGGGACCAATTTGAGCGATTCGAACTAACTTTTCGTCTAATTCTTCTCTTATGATACTATCTGATTCTCCAGTAAATTTACCCCAAAGATGGGAGGCATCCCGTATCTCGGCATTTCCGTCTTTAATCCAGAGATAAACAGGTTTTTTTGCTTTTCCTTCAACTATTATGGCGTCAAATCCCGCCTTTTTTAGTTCAGCCCCCCAGAAACCACCTGATTCTGCGCATCCAAACCCTCCCGTAAGAGGAGATTTTGCTCCAACAGCATGCCTTCCGGATCCTGCAATTGGAACTCCCGTTAAAGGACCTGCAGCAAAAATTAACTTATTATCTGGACTTAAGGGATCGGTTCCCTTTTCCAGTTCCTTTAATAGATAATAACTTATGAATCCCATTCCTCCCAGATATTTCCTATAAAATTGTCCTTCGGGATGTTCAATAGTTATTTTTTCGTCTGTTAAATCAATTCTTAGGATGTTAGATTGTATACTTGAATTCTTCATAAAAACCCTTAAATGGCTTATAAATATAATATCTTAACTATATTATATTTTGTAAAATAGCTCTAAAGTTTTAAAGTTTATTTAAACCAATTTGGCTATGAACTGGAATTATAATTTTTAAAATTGAGAAGATTAGCCAAAACATTACATGGATTATTAATACAATAAACTGAAAAGGAATACCTATTCAAAAAAGAATATTTTTTAGCAAATAAATATGTTCTACATTACTTAAAATTGTATTAATAATGTGTGATATTAAAGAATGATTCCGAAAATGTACCAAAAAATGGCAGAATTAGCAGTAAAGCATTCTGTTGAGGTAAAAGAAGGTGATCGGGTTGCTATAATGGGTCCTGCTTTAGCTAAAGAATTATTTCAAGCAGTCTACGTAGAAGTATTAAAGGCTGGAGGGCACCCTTTAATAGTCGCGGATTTGGAGGGTATGGATGAGTTGTTATACACTTATGCTTCAGATAAGCAACTTGAATACGTAGATCCTGTGTTAAAAATGATGGTAGAAGAGTTTGATTGTTTAATCAATATTAGGGCAGATTATAATGCTAAAAAACTTTCGTCAATTGAACCCAAAAAAATTGCCAAAAAAAGAAAATCTCCCGCAAATAAAGAAATAATGAAAATCTATATGGAGAGAGATAGTAAAGGCGAATTACATTGGGTAATTATTCCTTATCCGTGTAATGCTCTTGCTCAAGAAGCGGAGATGGATATATTTTCATATACGGAATTTATTAGAAAGGCTCTTTTGCTTGACAAAGAGGATCCCATTCAAGAGTGGAGAAATATAGAAAAAGAACAAGATAATACAATCGAACATCTTGATGATGTTGAAAATATAGAAGTTATTGGTGAAGATACTAAACTAAATTTTTCGGTGAAAGGAAGAAATTGGATAAATAGTTGCGGTCATAGAAACCTACCAGATGGTGAAATACATACAGCACCTTTAGAAGATTCTGTAGAAGGGCACATAAGATTCACTTATCCAGGGATATATTCGGGAAAAGAAATAAGAAATATTTATCTTAAATTTGAAGAAGGCAAAGTTATCGAAGCCACTGCTGAAAAGGGTCAAGATTTATTAGATGAACTTTTATCAATTGAAAATGCTGACAGAATCGGTGAATTTGCCATTGCGACTAATTTTGGGATTAAGAAATTTACAAAAAACATGCTATTCGATGAGAAAATGGGGGGAACGATCCATTGTGCCTTAGGATCTGGATACCCAAGAGCAGGTTCAAAAAATCATAGTTCAATTCATTGGGATATCTTAAAGGACATGAAAACCCCTGGCTCTAAGATATCCGCTGATGGTAAAATAATCTATGAAGAAGGAAAATGGAAAATATAACCTTATTAAATTTGAGATTATATGAAAAAAATTGAACTCACCCCAATTGGCTTTATTCATTCTCCACTAAAAGAGGATTCAGATCTTCCTGTACAACCTAAATATTCTAAAGAAGAAGGAAAGATTGAGCTTCTTGAGAAATATATTCCTGCTTTAAAAGACTTAGATGGATTTGAATATATCATCTGTATTGTATATTTACATAAAATAAAACCTCCCATTCCGCTCCAAACACCCTCTCATTGGGATAATGAAAAACACGGTATTTTTGCGCTTAGGACACCGAGAAGACCAAATCCTATAGGACTTTCAACACTTAAACTTAATGAAATTAAAGGGAATCTTTTGTATGTCTCTAATCTTGATTTTTTAGATGAAACTCCCGTTCTTGATATAAAACCTTTTGTACCCTCAATAGATAATCGTGAGACAGATAAAGTAGGGTGGATTAAAGATAAAGCATAAAATTAATGAAATCTAATGCAATAAGTTTAGTGACTCCAAGCTTTCCTTTCCTTAAAATTAAAAAGGAATAGGGAAAACCTAAGAATTCTATTATTCCATCTTTTTATGGCGTTCCCAAGCCTTCTCTTCCGTTTCACCGATATGAGGCATTAATGAGTGCGTTAAACTCATTAAAAATACAATTGCATTTAATTCAAATTGAGTTCCAAGTATTAGAATTCCTCCTTGCTTGTGTGCATGTTTTGCTGAGCTTCCAGCTATTTGACGGGATCCGAATTCTCTAATGGGCTGAGTTCTTTGTTCTTTAGTTTTTCCTCCAACTTCAACAATCAGATCTGCATAATCTCGCACTGACTCCTCTTTTTCTAATTCATTATTATGATTATTAGAATCTTCAGAAGTGATTAAAACAACGATTGCGCCTAACCTTTTTGCAATTTTCGATTGATTTACTACACCACTTGTTGTTGCACTTCCAGAAACGAAAAATGCAATGTCTCCTTCTTTTAAGGCTGGGCAACCCGCGTCCGCAATAAAAGAAATATTATAGTCCAAATGGAGACATCTGCGCACGAAAAACTCTCCTACGGAGCCAGAATTCCCTTTTCCTGAAACTACTATTCGGTTATTTTTTTTATGGGCATTTACCAGAATCTCCAATAACTTTATGATACTCTCTGGATCATAATTTTCAATTGAATATTTTATACCAGTTACAGTACTCAAAGCCGCTTCTTGTAAGTTATTGATACTAACTTCATCGACCTTCATATTCAATTAAAATAATAATAGAACTATATATAATATTTAGTTTTATAGAAATTATTCAACTTAGAAACGATATAGAAAAGAGATATAAAGGTCAACAAAGAAATATTATTATTTATTATAGTTTTAATTTCTTGTATCATCTTATTGTTTTTTATTTTAAAGAACCATGGTATCACTAAAATGAGTGTCTATAAAGAAGATATAATAGAAGCTAAAGAAAGGTTATCTGCATGGTGGGACCACGAAATAATCGATAGACCATGTATTTGTTATTTTCACCCTCGCTCTGATGTTCCATTTAAGGGAATCTACGACCTTTGGTATCTTGCCAAACACTGGGATGGTTTTGAAGGATGTTTAAATGATTTCGAAGAGAAATCAGAGTCAATTCATTTTGGTGCCGAAACAATCCCTTGGTTCTGGCCCAATTATGGACCCGGAATTATGGCGTCTGTATTTGGCATTGAACCAAAATATGAAGAAACTTCAAATACTGTATGGTTTAGTAAGGAAATCTCAATTGATGAGCTTGTTCCTCACTTGGAAAGTGTGAAGTTAAATCAAGATAATGAATGGTATTCACGATTACTTAAAGTTCATGAATACGCAGCGAAAAGAGGTGGTCAAGATTATTCGGTGGCGATAACCGATTTAGGGGGAATAATTGATGTACTTTCTTCTTTCCTAGGTCCGACAAACCTTATATTAGAAATGAAAAGACATCCCGAAATAATTGATACATGTAGGGCAATTATTACAGAAAAATGGCTTCAAGTTTTTGATGATCTGCAAAATGTTATAGAAAAATATCAAGAAGGATGTAATAATTGGTTGCCTATATGGTGTCCTAAACGCTGGTACCCTATTCAATCCGATTTCAGCGCAATGTTATCTCCTAAATATTTTAAAAGATTTGTACTTCCCGATTTAATAACCCAAGCTGAGCACTTAGACTATGCGATCTATCATTTAGATGGACCAAGACAGTTGGTTCATTTGGATGATCTGTTAGCTGAACCTTCTATAAATGGAATTCAATGGGTACCAGGGGCAGGAGAGGAATCTGCGGAAAGTGAGAAATGGATGCCTGTATATCAAAAGATCCAGGATGCAAGAAAGAATCTCATAATTGACAATCCCATCGATACAGGCTCAAAGGAAGTAACTAAACTTTATAAGAAATTAGATCCAAAGGGCTTAATTATGATATTGATCTTCTTAACTGAAATGAATGCTCAGTATTATCTTCCCTATTTTGTTGGAGGGAACTATGCAAAAGGAGATTTCAGAGCATTTAAAAGAGAATATAGAAAACAATTGCGAAAAAAGAAGAAACATAAAAACAATTAATTTAACCGAACAAAAGACTTATTTGAGGGCCTTCTTTAAATTTATATTTATTTTACAATTTAACCTAATAAGTAAGTGACTTTTATGAAGAAAAAGACTTGGAATAAAAAGGAATGGATGATTAAAGCAAAAAATCTGCTTGATAATCTTACCGAATTTCCCAAAAATTCAAAAATTACATTGGTAATAAGACATTCTGCAAGAAAAGCAGCGGAAGATATTCGTCAAGATACCCAATATCGGCTTACAAAATTAGGGCATACGTATGCCAAATATTTTGGAAGAGAGCTCCCTACAGAGAGGAACATAAAATTGTATCATAGTCAAATTGAACGATGTAAAGAAACCGCAATAGGGATTAAGAAAGGTTTGAATGAAAGCGGAGGAGATGGTAAGATAATGGGAGCCTTAAAGGTTTTGTACGATGTTGGAATCTCCAATGATGATTTTTACGATCAAGTCGAAGAGCATCCTTTTGAGGATTTTCTCTACAGATGGGTCGCGGGATTATTTCCAAAAGAGATCATTCCTACCTTTCCCAATTATGTCCAGAAAGCTGCGGAATCTATTTGGAATCTCCATAAAGAAAGAGAAAATAACGCGTTAACTATTCATGTGACTCATGATCTGATTATATTGTGCTTACGGCTTGGTTGGTTTGGATTAAAACCAACAGAGGTATGGCCTCCATTTCT
>CAZZIC010000086.1:0-17276 GCA_964653985.1 uncultured archaeon
AGTTTAAACTATTTTCTTTTTACTTTTTGTAGTTAAGGTTAATTTGAAAAAATTTTTGACGATTTATTAAAGGAGATCTTAAAATTAAATTCTCAAATCAATCCACTATCCCATCTTCGGTAATGCTGAATACGGTATCAGATTCAGGAAGATTTGGAGCATCAATTATTTTTGCTACACGTTGTTCTCCTTTTCCTTTTCTTAGATATATTCGAATAGTAGCACCATGAGCAATGATATTGCCTCCCGTATGAGTGATCGGATTCCCATAAAAAACATCCGGCTTGGAGGAAACTTGATTAGTGAAAATAATCGCCATTTCGTCATATGCCTCACTTAATCTCAGAAGATCATGCAAATGGGTGTTTAAAATTTGTTGGCGGTTTGCCAAAGTACCTCTCCCAATATATTCGCTTCGAAAATGACCAATCAGCGAATCAACAACGATCAATTTAATGTTTTTTGGTTCGATAATATTAGGAGCTTCTTTTACTAATAAAATTTGATGATCAGAGTTATAAGCTCTTCCAACAGTAATACCTTTTAATGCTTTTTTTATATCTAAATCGCGTGCTTCAGCCATCTGAAGAATTCTCTCGGGCCTAAAAGTACCTTCCGTATCTATATAAAGTGCGGTTCCTTCTAAGCCGCCCTCTTCATAGGGTAATTGGACATTCACGCATAATTGATGAGCTATTTGAGTCTTTCCCGTTCGATATTCTCCAAATAATTCTGTGACAGCTGCCATTTCGAATCCTCCATTTAATAAATCGTCTAGATTATTACTTCCCGTGGTAAGCTTTTTCATATCTCTACGCTTTTCCCAGACAGTTTCTGCGGATTTAAACCCCATCTTTTCTAATTCTTGGGCTTTTTTAATGATTTTTGTTGCAGTTTTTTCTCCAAAACCTCCCTCATCGCTTAATTTATTAATAGGATATAAAGCGAGTGCCCTTACAGAGGTAATACCTGCCTTTCTGAGCTTTCTTTTGGTAGCGTCTCCGATACCGGGAATATCGTCCAAGCTATATTCTTTTTCTGAGGATTTTTTCTTCTCTGAATTTTCTTCAGATTTGGATTCCTTATCAGCCATTATATTTCTCTAATTTAATATTAATTAATTCTCGAATAGAAATTTTCTTGTTTTGTGATATATACATTTATAGTTATAAAAATATTCAAGAAAAAATTAGAAAAGAAAAAAGAAATTTATTGTGGTGCTTCTTTTCCGCTTTTAGTAATAATCAGAAGGAGAATAAACAAAATCACCGAGAATAGAAAAGTGAGAACTAACCATGCTTCAGGGAGCCAGATAAGACTTAAAACTAAAAAGGGAATTATATATATGGCGACAATTATTAACAAGATTGGAAATGGTACTTCTTCTCCTTTTACATCTAATAGCATAGGGATAATTACTAAAAAGAACGTTAAAGTCGTCATTCCTTGAAATCCTAAAATTATAGAACTTTCAACTCCCGTTGCACCATGTACATCGGGGAGATAAAATACCCAGAATTCAAAGGCGTTTGTTTGAGCATCCGTCACTATTTCAGGTAAGATCGCGGAAACTATTAACTGAACGAGGAATCCCAGTAATAGAAATAAAAGAATATTATCATATTCTTTTGTTTTACGGTAGACAAATAAAAGGTCCCGGAAAAGACAAAGATCCCAGAGACCCATCAATAAAAGATAAATAAAAATCGTATCATACCCCAGAATCCACATAAAATTAACGGGAAGCACCGCCACAACATAAGCCAAAAAGGCATAATTCTCTTCTCGCCTGAATAAATCGAAAAATAGGAATACTCCATAGATAACAAAGAACGTAGTTAAAAATATCAACGCATTAATATCTAATTCGGTCATAATTTGATTTCAATCCATTTTTTTTTAAAAATAATATATATTAATATTAATTCAAAAATTTTTAAGTATTAACTTTTAGCCCATCTGAACTTTTGCCATTCTTTGATAAAATAGTAAAGTGAAAACAATTATACTTTACAAATCTCGAATTAATTTTTCAATTTCGGCAATCGCTTTTTTTGCCTTACCGGTGTCTTGAGCTTCTGCAGATAGGAGTACCGCATCACGATAAAGATCTAATTTTATCAGAGTATAGACATCCTCTTTAATGATTTTTAATTCATTTATAATATCATGATATGTATATCCTTCATTTTCAATTACTTCACGAAGTTTATTGTGCATTGTTCCAATCAAATCAGAATTTACTGGAATTGTTTTATTTATCTTTATTCCTTTTGGAAAACCCCTTGTAAGAGAACTAATAAGGTCATTTTCTCGAGCCATAATGTCCAAAAGCTTCAATAAAATAAAATTCCCATCAGAAAATGGTGCAAATTCTGGAAAGTAGAATTTTAAGGTATCCGATGCTCCTAAGGAAGCTCTTTCCTCACGGATTTGTCGGGAGATCTCTCCAGGATGATTTTCAATTTTTTTAATTGGAAAACCCTCCTCTTCTATAAATTCTTCTACTACCGAAGATATTGAAGGAGTTAAAACTACAGTAGAATTAGAATTCTTAATTCTTTCATCATACGTAATAAATAACATTAAAAGATCTTCAAAATCGATTTCTAAACCATTTTCATCAATCACAAGTATTCTGGAGCCATCAACATCAAAACATACGCCTAATTGACTATTTGAAGCTTTAACAATATCTGCTGTATTTCTAATTGTATTGATATTTGGAACAGGATTACCTCTTTGACGGTAATGCGTATTCAAGGCAATGGTCTCCACGCCTATTTCATTTAACAAAATCGGACTAATTTCTCCTGTGGGTCCATATGAACAATCGATAACTATTTTAAGATCTGAGTTAGCAATTCGTTCGCTATCTACAAATTGTTGTAGTGATTTAATATAAATATCTTGAGTTTGGGGAATTGATGTGAGAGTTCCAATCGAATTTGGATCAACTCTCCGTACCCCTTCTGGATATTTATTGTAAGAATCAATTATTTTTTGAATTTCTTGTGGAGCTAATTCCATACCAAGAGCATCAACAAATCTAATACCTACATCTTCGGAATAGAGATGTCCTCCTGAATAATATATCCCTCCATTTGCACCAAATCTACGAATAGTGAATTGAAGCAAAGGGAAGGTTGACGCTGATAGGTTAAGGAGTTTGACTCCGGTGCTCATAAAGCCCGAAGAGTAGCCCCGCTTCAACATCCGGCTATCATTATGGTAATCTCGACCCATCACGCAGCTTTCATTTTCTCCAAACATGCTTCCGTGAATAGACCCTATAATTGAAGCCATTTCGGGAGTGAATACATAATTCGCTTTTCCAACTATTCTCCCCGATTTATACAGCTCGTTTAAATCATTTGTAATCGACATTTCTATAAACACTACATTAGGTGATAATTTTAAAAGTAAATTGAATGAATTTGACAAATTAAGATTGATAACTTGATAAAATAAATAATCTCTCTAATAATAATAAATTTTATATTAAAAATCCTTAACTGACAAAAATTTTTGGAAATCCAAAATATAAGTGTATCCTCCTTTATCGTTTTAACAATCATCTTTTCCATAGCAACGAAATCAAAATTATATCCAATTGATTTTTTTATATTTTTTAATACCTCTTATGAGTAAATCCTCAATTTCATCGAGGATTTCGGGAGTAATTTTATTAAAATTAAAGCAAGACTTTCCTTTCAAAAATTTATCTAAATCCGGATCAAGATTCTGAAAGGATTCTGGATGTGAATAAATCGGGTTGAAATAAAAACTTACATAGTTTTTTTGTTTAATAACTCCCGCTACGTATGTATTTCGAGGAGGTTTTTCGAAAAGACTAATTTCCTTCTTTCCATATAAATGGTAAGCAGGTTTATCACTTTTAGCTTTTGAACCGATATAATGATTTTTCACAAGGAAGTTTTCAGAATGTCTCTCCAAAGCTTGCTTAAGTTCTTGATAAATCTTATCTAAATCACTCATAACGGATTTAAATCTGTTATTTAAATTAAAATTAATCCCGTTTAGCGATAATTTTACATAAAATCTATCTAATTAAAAAATCGAAGGAAAACAAGTATTATTTTTTACTTGGTAATTTGACAAGAAAATGTGTTTAACTCACTTAAACGTTTCCTTGAATATTTTAAAATGTAAAATTTTTTAAAAACGATTTTATTCATAACATATAATTAAAGAAAGTTAGATAGAGAATAACAAATAAATTAAACCTTTAGATCTTATTTTCTTTAATATTTATTCCATTATTTCAATTTATATCAAGTAAACTATTACAATTCATAGAGAAGTAAATTATATTTTAGGATTTTACCATGAAAATTTCACGAGAAGCGAGAAATAAATATCAATTAGATGATTTTAAATTTTCAGAAAAAGGAAATTTGGTTTTTGAGGGAGAAATATATCCCGTACGGATGTTAGTTCAGAAATTAAACCAAAAACGTGACTTAATTAATTTTCCAGAAACAGGGTTTAGAGTAGGTTATTTTAACGCCGTTGCACTAATTTTCGAAATTAATAATTATCTAATTGAATCTTATAACAAGGAGTATGAAGATATTTCTATAAAGGAGGATCTATACGAGCACTTGAGTGAGGAGATAGGAGAGGATAAGCTTTTAAAGGCTACGGAGGATTTAGTTGAAGAATTTCCCCCGGAACCCATTTATAAAAATAAAATCAAACCTAAGGAATATTTGAATAAGAAAAGTGATGGAAAAAAAAATAAGGTTGAATTTATAGACGAATTCATCAATTTATGGTTGGGAAATTCAAATCCGGCATTTTCATCATACTCAGAATTTTTTGATGATAATATTCTTAAGCACAAAAAGATTTACAGAAGGATTCAAGAGGAAACAAAGAGCTTTTTTGAGGATAAACCCAAATTTGGTCCTAAGAACCAAAATTTACTTGAAATGTTAACAAAACCCTTTGAAGAACATCCCCATGAGATGAAAAAACAATTAGAATTTATGCATGAAAACTGGGAAGGTATTTTGGGTAAATATGCCATGAAAATTTTAGTTGCTCTTGATTTAATTAGAGAAGAGGAGAATTTTAGGGGTTTAGGCCCTGGAGAAGCTAAAATATTGGAGTATGGACAGTTAGAATTTGAAAATTTTACTCCAGATAAGGAATGGATGCCAAAAGTGGTAATGATAGCAAAGCATACATATGTATGGCTCGACCAGTTGTCAAAACGCTATGGAAGATCAATTACTAAATTAGACGAGATTCCCAATGAAGAATTGGAACAATTAAAGCAATGGGGATTCAATTCACTTTGGTTAATTGGAGTGTGGCAAAGAAGTAAGGCTTCGAAAACTATTAAAAACTGGTGTGGTAATCCAGATGCGGCAGCAAGCGCTTACTCAGTTTATGATTATGTAATTGCTGATGAATTGGGCGGTCATAATGCCTATGATGATCTAAAAAGAAGGGCAAATGAACGAGGTCTTAGATTAGCTAGTGATATGGTTCCTAATCATACTGGTATAGTCTCAAAATGGACTAAAGAGCATCCCGATTGGTATGTTCAATTAGATCATAAACCTTTTCCTTCGTATTCATACTCGGGACAAAGTTTAGGAGATGATCCTAACATAGGTTTTTATCTTGAAGACAAATATTTTACAAGAGAAGATGCCGCAGTTACTTTTAAAACAGTGAATCACGAAACTGGGAAAGAAAGGTTTATTTATCATGGAAATGACGGAACAAGTTTTCCTTGGAATGACACAGCACAACTTAATTATCTATTACCGGAAGTAAGAGAAGCTGTCATTCAAACAATTTTATATGTTTCTCGACTATTTCCAATAATCCGATTTGATGCAGCTATGACATTAACAAGAAAACATTTCCAGCGATTATGGTTTCCAGAGCCTGGTACGGGAGGAGCAATACCTTCACGAGCAGAACATGGAATGAACAGAGAAGAATTTTTTGAAAAAATGCCGAAAGAGTTTTGGCGTGAAGTGGTAGATAGAATAAATGAAGAAAATCCGGATACTTTATTGATCGCAGAAGCATTTTGGTTGTTAGAGGGGTTTTTTGTTCGAACCTTAGGAATGCATCGTGTTTACAACTCGGCATTTATGAACATGTTAAGAGAGGAAGATAATGCAAAGTACCGAGCAGTTCTAAAGAATACATTGGAATTTGATCCTAAAATTTTGAAGAGATTTGTGAATTTTATGAATAATCCTGATGAAGAAACAGCAATTAAACAATTTGGAGATGGAGATAAATATTTTGGAGTATGTACTATGATGGTAACGATGCCAGGCTTGCCAATGTTTGGTCATGGACAGATTAAAGGGTTTGAAGAAAAATATGGGATGGAATTCCGGAAAGCTTATTGGGACGAGTCTATAAAATGGGACTTAGTTCATCAACATGAGAGAAAAATCTTTCCCTTAATGAAGAAAAGATACCTTTTTGCGGATGTAAAGAATTTTCTCCTATATGATTTTCAAACAGGAGGACATGTTAATGAAGATGTCTATGCGTATTCAAACAGAATAAATAATGAAAGAGGATTAATTATTTTCCATAATAAATACAAAGAAACGAAAGGAGTTATTAAAAGATCTGTGGGTTTTGCCGTAAAAGATAGTAGTGATAAGAAAATTATTCAAAAAAGTTTGGCGGAGGGTTTAAATCTTCCTAAAGAAGGATATTGTATTTTCAGAGATTATATTACCAATTTGGAATACATTAGAAAAAACCAAGAGCTCCATGAAAAAGGTCTATACGTGGAGTTGAAAGCTTTCGAATCTCATGCTTTTATGGATTTTAGAATCGTACAGGATGATGAATTCTTCCATTATGCTCAATTACATGATCTATTAAATGGAAGAGGTGTGCATGATATTAATTCAACGTATCAGAAAGTAGTCTATCAGCCCTTACACGCTCCTTTCGAGAAAATTGTAAAAACAAGCACTTTTCAGGATTTTATAGAGGCAGAACAAACAAAACCGATTATCGAAAAAATTAGTCCTGATCTTCAAAATTTCTTAGAAGAGGTTAGAAAATATTCCTCTTCAGAGAATGAAAATATTGATGAAGTGAAAAATCAAATTTTAAAGGAATTAGAAATTGGTTTACAAATTGATAAAATCTTGAAGGATGTCGGAATAAACCATGATTCTCGAAAAATTATTAATGAAATCATTCCTCAAGACGATTTTGAATGGGGAATTTTATTTTCTTGGATCCTCATTCATTCAATCGGAAAAATTGCTTCTGAAAAGGATTATGAATTAATCAGTAGGAGTTGGATTGATGAATGGCAACTTTCTAAATATATACAACTAACATTGGAAGGTTTAAAAGAAGAAGAGGAGGAAAAATCTTGGAAAGCCAATACATTAATCAAGCTTCTAACATCACAACAAAACTTAATGGTCCCTTCAAACATAGAAGAAGAAAAAATGGCAACAATCCTAAAGCGTCTCTTTACAAGTTCAGATGCTCAACAATATTTAAATGTGAACCGATATAAGGAAACATTATGGTTTAATGCTGAAGCTTTCTTCACCTTCTGTGATTGGTTCCTTTTAATAAATGCGATAACCACACTTAGATCTTACAGCGGAGATGAAATTAAAACGTTATTGAGGAAATATATAAATATAATTGAAAATTGGAAAAAGTATGCCAGACAATCAGAATTTAAGGTCAATAAACTAATTGAACTAATTGAAAAATAAATGAAAGCTATTACTTACGATCTTTGGAATACCATCTTCCAAAATTATTTCTATAATCAACATAGATTTGATTTTTTTCTTGATTTCCTTAATAATAAGGGTTTTACTTTTTCTGAAGAAAAAATCCGATTCGGATTTAAAAACAAATTTTATTTAGCCAGTATCAACATCGAAGATATAAACTTCCGACATATTACTACAAAGGAAAGAGTAAAGAACTTACTTAATTATCTTGAATTAGATTTAATAAGTACTGAAATAAATGAATTAATTAAAGGATTTGAATCAATTATGCTGGAGGATCCCCCTCCATTAAAAAAAAATGTTCGAAAGACTTTAAAGAAAACATCGGAAACACATAAAATTGGATTGATTTCCAATACTGGGATTACTCCAGGTAGGATCATTAAACGTGTTTTTAAGAAATATGAAATTCTCCAATATTTCGATATATTGACCTATTCAGATGAGGTGGGAGTTTATAAACCTCATCCAAAGATATTTGAAGTAGCACTTAAGGGATTAAAAACTAAACCCGAAGAAACTATTCATGTCGGGGACATAATAGAAACAGATATTAAAGGTGCTAAAGCATTTGGAATGAGAGCGGTTTGGATCGGAGATCTTAGAAATAAGAAATCGAAAGCAATAAGCCCCGATTTCACAATTAAAGAGTTATATGAAATCGTCGATATTCTCAAAGAACTTTAAATGGTTTTTGGGATATTAAACTATCTTCTTTTTAAAGATGAGCATTGTTATAATACAGAGTTTGTTGCAATTTAGCAGTAAGGATTCTTAAAGAACTAAAAAATAATAAAATAAAGAAATAGCTTAATTTTTTAATCTATGAATTTTAAAAAGATATATATCGCTAAAAAGATTAAGCCCACAACGAGGAAAACAATGCCTGTCAGCAATATTTCATTAAAAACAGGATTTGTAATCCAAATCTCAATTATAAAGTCTATAGCTATTATTAATGTTGCAATGATTAATAAGATAAAAGCTGTGAATCCTGCAACTCTTGGTAAATCAAAATCTGTCATTAATTAAACCCCTCTGCAAATATTTTTTTGAATTATGTTATTTTGTAAATATTTACTTCATTTTATAAAACATTTACTATTAATAATTAGTTAATTATCACGTTTAAAATTTAATTTTTGCATCTCTTCTGGGAGACTTACTAAAGAAAATTAAATTTCTTGCCCAACTTCAAGCGTTTTATCCCTTAATTGAACATTGTCTCCGATTTTACAAAAAGCTGGGATAATAGACCGTTCCAGAACTACATTATCGCCTATTGTAAGATCATTACAGATTATTGAATCGTTTATTATGCATCCCGCTCCAATATTCACATTATCCCATATCACACTCTTTTCAATTTTTGTATCCTCCCCAATACTAACATTTTGCCCAATTGAGGTTAATTCTTTGATTTTAACTCGATTTTGTAATTCAACACTTTCCCCAAAACAAGCGGGTTTTTCGATCTTTACATCATCTCCGGAGTCGATAATGCCCATTACAAATACACCATCATATTCTTTTCCGTTTGGAGTAACCGGCCAAGAATATTTTCTCAGGAGGTCCCAATTTGCCCATTTGTATGTTTCAGGATTCCCGCAGTCGATCCAATAATAATCTTTAACAAACCCATATAGATCATAATCATTTTCAAGAAGATAAGGGAATAATTCTCCTCCAAAATCCATGATGTCAGTTTCAAGAAGGATATTACTCACCTCATTTTTAAAACAATAAATTCCCGTATTTATAATATTTGTATGTAAAAAAAGGTCTGTTCTTTGAGCCATACTGCTTAAATATAATTCCATTGGAGCTGGTTTCTCTAAAAATAAATATATTTTTCGTTTTTTATCTAGTAAAACAACTCCATACTGAGATGTATGAGATTCCACTGTTTTCATCGATATTGTTGCGATACCATCTTTTTCTTTGTGGAAATTCATGAAGTCTTTCATCGCAAGATTAGTTATTATGTCCCCCATTGATATAACTATATTTTCAGAGTCAATCTGATCCGTAAGCAACCGATAAGCGTCTGCGGTTCCTTTACTCTCTTGTACCTCACACTCAAGTCTTAGATCTCCTAAATTATCAGGAGTCCAAGTCTCATGGATATATTCCTTCAATTCCTCACCCTTGTGAGCCAAGGCCACGATAATTTGATCTATGCCAGCATACTTCAAATGCGCAATCGCATAATCAATTAAAGCGACGTTTGTAACTTTAACCATTGGCTTAGGAAGCTTCGCTGTTAAAGGCATTAATCTAGTGCCTTTTCCTCCAGCTAACAATATAGCCGACCATTCTTTAACCATTTTTATATAAGAGGTTCGTTAATTTTAATTCTTGAAATAAATCAATAGATTATCTCGATATTTTATGTTCTACTAAATTGGGTAATTTCAATTATTTTTATGTAATTTAGGAAATAAAATATATTTTTGTTTTGAGTGATGCCTTTATAATACCGATTTAATCTCTTTTGCGATATCTTCGGGCAATTTTCGTGCCACTCTCATATTATCCATCATCTCTGCTCCACCAATAATCTCATAGGGAATGATGTCAGCAAATAAATGGAAATTAGCATCATATCCAAACGGACATGAATTAAAAATTATGTTTCTATTTTCATTGACATCAATTTCATCTAATGCTTTAAATATCTTTTTTAAACTACGGGATAACTCCCTATACTGATTTGTTTTTAATTGAGAAAATCTCCTGATATGTTCTTTAGGATAAAAACGCAAGTGATAATTTCTTAGGGGACTGGCGGTAACATAATAGGTCCAATAATCAGTGTCTAAAATAATCCTCTCCGCCTCACTGTGAGAAGATTTACATAAATGGCAATCATCGCCCATTTCCTTGAATGCATTGAGATACCCGTCTAATCTAGACCCGTGCCCATCCATGGCTAGATCAATATAAACTTGACTATGGACACGGGGCTGGCTCCCTCCGACTTTTTTCCCGATATTGAAAAATGGGGATATGGGAATGTCATAATAATCCCTTTCAATAGCTTCTTGCACACAATATATTATAGCTGTCTTCATGGAATTGAAGATTCCCGTTAGAACGTTATCTGGAACCTTATGAAAGCAAATAGAAGGATAAAAATCTCTGGAAATGGTGACTAAATTTATTCCTACCGATAACTTTGAATTATTTTTCCTTTTTATTTTTTTACGAATATCTTTATTGATTACCCTTGCCATGGCGGGATAGCGATTAATTAAAGTTATAGCTTTACAATTATCAGGTAATCGATTAATTTTATGTGGTTTATCGGAAAATGGATTATCCCGCCTTTTATCATCTTCACTAATAATTATCGTGTATCCATCCCCTAACTGAGAACCATCTTCTCTATAAACCGGCTTTCCTTCTGTAATACTAGTAAAAATATCGATAGGTTCTTGAAATAATTGCTGAGAACCTTTTTCGTATTCTTTTCTTTTTTGACTCGAATCACTAAATCCTTTTGGGCGTATACCTCTAATAGGTGAAATATAGGAATAATGACCATAAAATCTTCGATGATCTTGTCGATATCCAAATTCTCTGGTATGAATCTCCACCGTAGATAAAGGATCCCAACGTTTTATGGGTAGGTCTTTATCTAATGAAAAATTTTCTTTTGTGATGATACCCCATTCCATAAACTTAGGATGATATTTGGGCTTTAAATCTTTATCTTCTTGAGATTTAGATGGTTCTTTCTCCGTAATAATATACACCTTTTTTAATTCTCTAAGTTAGTTTTTAATTCTCGTTATTGTGGAAATAGAAGTGAGAATATTTAAATTGAATCCATAAATCTTATTGATTCGAATCTAATTTAATGAGATTAAGGTCAATCTCGAGAACCCCAGACACTTTATATATCTCGTTAATGATATCGTTTAAATTTTCCATATCGGTTTTGATATACACCTCGTAAATACACTTATCAAGCTCCTGACATATACCAGAGGTGAAAACCATTGAAACCTCATCCTCATGCTTAGAAAATATTTGTGAAACCTTTTGTAGAACAGTTACAGACATTCTTTCACCAAAAAATACAGATAATTTTATGATTCTATCAGTTTCAACAGGGATAAGATCTATTTTTATTGACTTTCCTCTTGCTCTATATACGATAAAGCAATTCTTCATATTTTCAATTTTTTTTTCTATTTTATTAATTAAGTTCGATGTTATAGCAATATTCTTCTGAGTTTTTAGAGTTTCAAATGATAATAATTTTCCTTCAGTTTCAACACGTTTCACCATTAATATCTTGTATAAATTATCCAGTTCTTGTTTTAAAGCTTTAAACATCTCTTGAATTTCTTCATTTTCTATAGCATCTTTGGTATTTATATAGAGCCCTTTATAGATCTCATTAACATTCTTTATCTTTCCCACAAATTTTGAAAGGATACTTTCATAAAATGAAAGGTCGGGTTCTTCTTCAGAGATTATAGCAGTCACCATAAGGAGTTCATTCCTTCCTCTCGCCCAAGGACTTGGAATCGACAGAAGCCAATTCGCAGTTTTTAATTCTGGAGAAAAATAATGAGTGAAAAAACCTTTTTCTGAAGTATCTAACTGGGATTTGATCTGTTGTTTAGCTTTTTCATCCAACCTATCTTTCAGATTTGGTGGACTAGTAAGTAGGATTTTTGGACCGGTTATTCTGTCGAAGTAGCTTAGGATCAACATGCTCTTGTATATTTTATTGTAGGTGATTTATTAGACTTTAAAACAATTTATCTCAATTTATTGAGTAAAGTATTCTCTATGAATATTTAATTATATCTTGATCAATAAAAGGTTTAACCATGAATCATTTCAAAATTGGATAAAAAATCTCAAAAGAAAACTAGTTATTGAAGGGTACTCTCATTTAAAAAATAAATAAAAAATGAAAAATTTAAAAATTTTTCACCCTCATTTTAATAATTTTTCAGATATTCAAGCCATTAGGCTTGTTAAGAACTTAAAAAAAATTTTAATGCTCGAGCCGCTTGATAATTTTGTAAGTTTTGAATTCAGTGACCGGTTCTTTCCCTTCTTTATCTTCAACCGGAACTCTTACGAAATTTTCCTCATCGAAGTCCTCACTTCGGTCAGGATTATTAGATCTTTTAAGATGGGAAGCCATCTGTAATTCTTTTAAAAGAAATTCTCTAACAGCACATCGGATTAATTCAGATCTTGAAGGATATAACCCATTCTCACCAATTAATTTTTCAATCGCTTCTATATAGGACTCTGGAACATTAACTGTCACAATCTTCATATTAAATCGCCATAAGTTAGATTTTTTTATAATATTATGTATTGCTAAATGATATTTAAATATTTTTTTTATTTATTTTATCGGGTTAATATTCATCTCCAAAAGGTTTTTAAATGTATTAAAAGATGGCGTGTCTCTTATTTAAGCTTTAGGGTTATATAAGAACCCTCTTAATGTGTCGATAAATTGCTCTTATTTAAAGAAGAATTATTTTTTTAATATATTTAAAAAGAATCAAAATATAATTTGTTTACCATTAAAAAATCGGTGAAAGTTTTTTACAAGTGTTAAAAAGATGGTAGGTTATTTTTCAAAATGCTAAATTTCATGTTGAAAAGCGATTTTTATACTAAGCCTTAAAATTAAGACTTAAAGCGTTTCTCTTATCTAACGATAAGATAGTATGAAATTACCCTATATGAATATTTTTTAGCATTATCCAATGAGAATATAGAAAATAAATGGTTCACAATAGGCTATTGTTTCTATTTTCGATCATTTAATTTTTCTTAATGCTTCCGTCGCCATCTCTCGCACCCAGTAAAAATGTTTATCTTTTTCCATTTGCTGCAGTGGTTTCACAAACCTTTTATCTTTTAATTCCCCCATTGCTTTTGCGATTCCATATCTGAGTTTGGCAGTCTCTTTGAGTTCGTTCTGAGTTTCAGACCGTTTAAATTTCTCCAGTAAAATAGTGGGAAGATCTTTACCCAATATTCTTTGCAGAGCTTCAAAAGTTATCCGCCATTCATCTAGTCCTTCTTGTTTAAAATTTTCAAGTAAGAAAGGAACGACTTTTTGAACCCTAAGAGATCCTAAGGCTCGAATAGCTCTCAAGCGTACCAATTTATGTTTCGAATTTAATAATTTGATTAATTTGTCAGTAATTGATGGTTCTTTTATAAGTATTAAGGATTCTATGGCTTCTAGCTTGATTTTAAAGTTATCTTCTTCCAACAAATTGCTTAAGGTTTTAACGATTATTTGACGGAAATCCTTTTTATAACTCAGAGCGGCTAATAAATGTATAAGTTGGGTTTTAATCTCATACGCATTCTCTCTTTCTAGCATCCAAATAAGAGGTTTGATGGCTCTTTTTTTATCATAATTAAAGGCTAATAATTTAGCAGCTTCAATTCTTACCTCGGGATTTTCGTCCGAAATAAAATAGTTTTCTATTGTTTCAAAGTGGGTGGTATCATCGATTCGATTAAGAATTTCTAAGATTCGGATTCTATCCTTTTTACTGCTCTTGGGATAAATATTATGTAAATTCTCGATTACTCTTTCTTTTCCAAGATCACTTATCTTATTGTAGATATTATCTGGTTCAAGCAAAGTCCTGAAAATCTATTTGTTTAGATAATTATTAATCAAAATTTAATTCTAATCTTAGGTTTCAAAAAAAAATAGTCAGAAAGCTTATTTTTATTTTATGGTTATGAACATAAAATTAGTTAACTAAATAGAACGTTTTTCTAATGTCAAATAAATTTTTATATCTCCGCTTTTGATATAATTAATAGGTATTTAAAATTAAATATATAATTGATTTAACGGTGGAGAGAAGTGTCCATTAAAGAAGAGTTTGAAGATTTATTATCAGCAGTAGATTTTCAGATAACTGATTATTTAATATCTGGTGTTGAACATGATCTTAATAGTTTTCAAGAAAAAATGATTGAACAAGGTACTACCATTTTGAAGGAAAATACGGTAGATGAAATAAAAACTTTTGGAGCAAATCTTAAAATTCATGGTGATGAATTTAAGGAATATATCGAACAATTAGAAAAGGAATTAGAAACTCAAAAATACGATGAGAATCGAAAAAGACTAAAGAAAAGACTAAAAGAGTATATAAAAAATCTCGAGGAATTAATTCAGAAAACTACTTATGCCATTATTCCCGTGAAAGAAATGCCTTGGGAGGATGTAATATTCAGAACAGTTCCACTCTTACAATTGGATGAGGATAAAATAAATCTATATGACAATGGAATAGCTTATTATGGTGAGATAAAGTGTCAATTGTCAAGGCCATTAATATTCGGAAATATAAAAGACGCTGATCCATTAGTTGCTCCTTACATGGGTGAGTTAGATATTGATGCAACTAAAGTTATTCAATCTGAAGAACGACAACAGAAAGCAAGTTATAACTTCTCATATGTAAATGAGATAATAGAATCTTTTACCCAATCTAAAATGAAGAATCAACTTGCTCGATATCATGAAGGATATCAAAGACATGGAGATCCTGCATCTGATTTTGTGAATAATAGAGAAGATGTGATGGAAGCTCTACATAAAATTAATTGCGGTATAAAATCTGGACGTCTTGATACGGAGATCTCCGTTTGTGGTATTGCAATCCCCTTAAAAGAGCAATCTAGTACATTTGTATTATTTATGGATGAGAAGGATAGCGATACTCGCTTTGAAGAATGTTTCGAGGCTTTTTTAAGATTTTCTGCCGCATGCTGCGAAATCCCCGAAACTAAAAGTATGGAAACTGGTTCTGAAATTCCTCAAGAAGGAGAAACTCAAGGAACACCTCAAACTCCTGGGGGTCAGAATTTAGATGTATGGTCCGAAGAAGATTTAGCAGAAATATCTCAAAAAAGGGGAGGTAATATACCTGAAGGAATGGAAGTATGGTCCGAAGATGAGTTAAAAGAATTAAACAAAGAGCGCAAATCGGGTATTCCTGAAGGATTAGAGGTTTGGAGCGAAGATGAATTAAAAAAATTGGCAGGTAAGAGACAAGGGGCAGGACTTGACATTCCCGAGTGGGATTCAGATGAGGAAATGGATCAATGTAGTAAGTGTGGTTATTCTTTAAGGAAAGAATGGGACGAATGTCCGATTTGTGGGACTCCAACCGATCTTGAAGTTCAAGAATCGGAGAAGGAGGAGATACTAGATTTAGAAGAAGATGAAGAAGAAAAGGAAGACATAGAAGAATTAGAAAATTCAGAATAATTTTGCTACACATTTAAAAAGAGCTAAAATTAATAAGAGTTAAATAAGAGAGCTATCTAAGGTTTATAAGTAATATAGAAACATATAAAGCCTCTTAATTGGACTACTTTCCAAATCAAGGGGAAAAAATTGTGTGTGGCACAAATCTTTTTAATTATTTTATATTTTTCACACTATACAAATTAAATTTTTTGTAATATCCGATGCTATACAATATCTTTCTTCTTAAAGGTAAAAATCTTCAAGATTTGAATAATTTAAACATATATAGTTATCCACGTGATATAATTGCCATAGAGAAGAAGGATGTAATTAACAAAATCCTTTTAAGTCATGAAACCACAAATTATCGGGAACTAAAGAATACGAGATCTATCCACAAGGATCCACAAGAAAAATTTAGTTTCGATACACCTGTCCCCCAAGTTATCGATGGATTGAATATATATTCCACAAAAATAAATGAAAACATCTATATTGGGTTAATCTTCAACCAAGAAGATAATCCTTATGATTACAGAAATACTTTCGAAGAAACTCTTAATGAATTATTAAACATCAAACAGATTTGCTCTTTTGATGATGACACGGAAATAGAAAATTTATTAATATCTCTCTTTATTGATCTAAGAAGATATGGCGATGAAATAGTAGAGAGATTTCCTGAGGTCGAATTCCACCATCAACAGGATTCATTCATAAAAGCTTTTCTTTTTGGTATAGACGAGGCTGGAAAGACCTCTTTTATTAGAAGATTGAAGACAGGTAAATATAATGATAACTATTTTACACCTACAAGGAAGTTTAATATTGAATATATAAAGCGTGAAGAGGGAGACCCTCTCGTTGCCTTTTGGGACATGCCAGGTCAACGTAGCTTTAGAAAGAAATGGCTAATTGGGCTTCAAGATTCAAACGTGATCATATTCATGGTTGATATCGCAAATCAATTACGATTTGAAGAATCCAAGAGAGAATTTTGGAGAATTATCTCGAGATATGAATTAGCTGGTGTTCCCCTCCTTATTATAGGAAATAAAGTTGATCTTTTAAACCATAGAGCACAAGATAATAGAGAACAAATTGAGAGAACCAAGAAAGAAATTTATCAATTTTTTGAATTTAATAAAATTCAAGATCGAAAATGGAATTTTATTCTAATATCTGTTAAAACAAATTTTAACATGAAAAAAGCTGTTGAA
>CAZZIC010000087.1:0-17007 GCA_964653985.1 uncultured archaeon
TAACACCAGAGAGAGCAAGGGAAATTAAAGAAAAATTAATAGAGCTTGTCATCTAAACTTAAATTATCATTTTATTTTTTACTTTATTTAACGACTTAGCTTTTGTTCCAACCATTTAAACTAGGCTAATAAATCTTTTAACATCTTTATTATTACCAGAATTAATATTGAGTCTAGCATATTTAAGGCTATGAAACTGACACTTTTTAGAAACTTGAAATCTTAGCGAGGTAAATAGGAACTTGAAAAAAGTATTTAAAAAACGATATTATTTTATCTTTCTCTCTACACTGCTTGGACCGTTGACAACCAACGCTTTAGTTCCTATATTTGAACAGCTGAAGATAAATTTCGGTCTAAATTCAATATCATTAGTTTCGCTTGCTATTTTCATCTATATTCTTCCGTTTGCTGCGTTGCAATTATTTGCAGGTACATTTTCGGATATCATTGATAGAAAAAAAGTAGTGAATATGGGGTTTGTGATTTTTTTAACTGGTCTTCTCTTAGTACTTGCTTCGGTATTTAGTAAGAATTTTATACTTTTTCTTGGGGGATTTTTTGTACAAGGGATTGGATTCGCTTTTATAAATCCAACCATTTTAGCAATTTTAAGTAGTATTACTCCAGAAGAAAAGGAGGGAATGATCATGGGGATTTACAATTCTTCTGCTGGCATTGGAATAAGTTTCGGTGCAATAATTTCTGGGGTTCTGGCAAATCTGCACTGGCAACTCCTGTTCATAATAAATCCCATAATAACCTTATTATCATTAATTCTCTTTTTATTTGCTCTCCATGGATGTGAGACATATATTTGTAGAACGTATGAAAATAAGGAAGAACCTCTTTCTGAAAAATTAGCAGAAAGACTTAAAGGAACGTTTTTTAAACTGAGAGAAAATTTAACCAGAAATATATTACTTTTAGGATTTATCGGATTCTTTTGCTTCTTTTCTGTTATTACTCTTACAAATACGCTAAATGAACAAATAAGAATTGCGATTTCTAATTTATCAGAAGAAGAAATTATTTCATCAGTAAGTTTTATACTCACCATCAACGGACTAATCTCTATTTCCTTATCTCCTATCACAGGGGCTTTATTAAAAAAAATAAATCCATTATCTATGATGAAAATAGGATTTGTATTAATGTTGGGAATTATATTTATGCCTTTGGGAACGTCACTTATCCACTTTATGATGATAAGTTTCTCTATATATGTTGGGTCCGCTTTCATTTGGCCTGCATTGTTTAAAAAAGCTATGGATACCAGACCAGATTTAAAAGGTACAAATTCCTCAATCGTGAATAGTCTTCGATTCTTCGGTTATGCTATAGTCAGTCCTTTCTATGTTCTCGTTGGAATCCCTATAATCTATTTCTTCGTAATTAGTTTTGATATGGCTGCAATCGCGATAGGTTTTATACTTTCGAAAGGCTGGAAAGGAACTATAATTCAAGAAGAAAAAGAAAAGTCAAAGAAAGGGAGATAATAAAAAAGAGATTCGATTGGGAACACTTACAATTAAACATATCATTTGTAAATTGGTTCTAATCCCGATTGAAAATGCCTTAAACGTAATTCTTTTCCTCGAGCAACCTTTACTTTTGGAATAATTTCCTTATTTTTATATAATTCTTTTGTCGCAGCAACCGCGTAATCAATATGAGATTTATCGTACTTATTTCTTGGTACTGCAAACCGAACTAGATTAAGTATACCCTTTCTCTGATCTGGAGTCTTTTTATCCCATTCAAAGGCAAAAGGTCCTAATTCACATGCTCGAATTCCATAATGTCTAATTAATTCAATCGTAAATCCTACCCCTCCAAAATCTTCGATTTTCATATCTATACCTTCAAAAAACTTGTCCATATTAAGGTATACAGCATGTCCTCCTGGGGGAAGGATTACGGGAATGTCATTTTTCGCCAATTCTTTAGCAAAGTATCTTACTTGTCTAATTCGATTAAATAAATAAGGTTCTTTTACAACTTCATATAATCCAGCTGTTAAAGCCATAATATCCCGTCCACTTAAACCGCCATAAGAATCATTTCCAAAAGTTAAGATTTGTTTTTCTTTTAATCGGATTCCAATATCAGTTTCATTAGAGAAACTTTTATGAAATATACTTTTATCTCTGAAAAATAACCCTCCTCCTATATTAGCTAGCCCATCTTTCTTAAAGCTAATGGTAAATCCATCAGCATAGGAAAACATTTCTTTTACAATTGCTGGAATTGATTTCCTTTCATATCCATTCTCAAATTCCTTTATAAAAGCAGCATTTTCCGCAAATCTACAAGCATCAAAAAACAAGGGGATACCATTTTCATGAGCAATGTTATGAACTTGTTCAATATTTTTAAGAGATACTGGTTGACCAGCTGCGGTATTATTTGTTATGGTAAGATATATTAGCGGTATACTTTCAATACCTTTTTCCTCTATTAAATCTTCTAATTTTTGGATATTCATATTCCCTTTGAACGGATTTTCAGAATCCACTTTTTCTAAGGGAAACTCATCCATAATAATATCTGAAAAGAGATTTATTGGAATTAATCCACTTGCAGCGATATTTGCTTCTGTTGTATCAAAATGACCGTTATTAGGAATATAATATTCAATATTAGGATTATTATTCTTAAGAAGAGGGGCTATTGTGGAGAATAGAAGAAATTCAGCACAACGTCCTTGAGGTACGATAAACGCATTTGGTCTTTTTAATTGATGTACCCCCCCATTGACAAAACCTCCTTTATAAGACGTGAGATATAATTCTTTCATCAATCTATCCACATCTTCTTCCCCGGACAATATTAATTTAATAGTTTCCTTGGGTTTATCGCCTCTTTCAAAAGTATCCCTTATAGCATCTAAAAGTACATAGTATCCTTTATTTCTCCCATATGATTCATCTCCATGAAATAATGAAGACCATTGGATATCAGTCATTGTAGTGGTACCGCTATCGGATAAGAAATCTAATACTAATAAATCAGCCGGGAAAGAAAACATACTATATTCCGTTTCCTTTAGAGTTTTTTCCCTTTGCTCTTTAGAAACGTCTTTAATTGTTCTTACAACGAGATTCTTTTTTGATGGTACTGGAACGTCCAATTCTTTCATCGGTTTCATTCAATATAACCTTTAGATTAGATTTTGGTATTCATTTAGGACATGTATTTTAATAATTTAGTATTAATAATCTTAATTAAATCCCTAAGAACAGCGGGAATAGATGCCCATCTCTCTTCTCCATCAATTTTGTAGATAAATTACTATAAAAGGATGGTTAAACCATGAATCATATTTTTTTTAATAATTGTTAAAATCCTTAAAACCTTAAGAGAGAAGTAATATAGATAATTAAAGTGTGAATCTAAAGTTAGTTAAATTCTATAAAGAAGATATATTTATGCTTCGCAAATAGTAAAGTAATTACAACTTTAAGTTATCAATTTTAAAACTAAAGAAAATTTGATATTTATGGCTGAATTTTTTGAAGATCCTCAAAAGGAAGAAGAAAATAAAGATCCATTTCAAGGTATTTATGAGGTTTATCTTCTTTATTTTGATGAAGAGAAGGGGCACATCCCACTCTTGATATATCCTTCAGAGGATTTTAAGTATAATCTTGAAAAGATGAGACCTATTAAAGTCCATTCAATTTGGTTTTTAAGTGTCGAAGAGCAAAAAGAATTAGATCATGTCGATTTAGAATATAAGGAAAAAACTTATTTTGCCAAAAAATTTTTCACCCCTTCTCACCGCAAGAAGAGGAGGGCAGGATTAGAGGAGAAGACTCCAGAGACGATCGTAATAATATTAGCTCTACCATCCAAATTTGTAGTTTTCGGTGATGAGTTAATTCAATCTCTAACTGAGAGAATCCAAGTAAATTATGAAAGAAAATTATCAAAAGTAATAAAAGCAGAAATTGCAAAAGAAAAACCCGTGAAAAGTCAAAATATAAGGGAACTAATTAGGAATGGAGATCAAATTAAACATGAGATTAAAAATGTAATAGAAGAAGTTGGAGTTAGGTATTTTTCTTCTGTAATTAATCCTGAAAAGCTTCAAGAAGATCAAGAATCTCTCAAGGTTATGGCTTGGTTAGGTTTATCAGTAGATCCCCTAAGGTTAAAAACTATAGCGAAAATGATATCAACTTATGAAGAGGTTATAGTCGTGGGAATTTCAAACGGAGATCATGATATTGTAGTTCAATTAATAGCAGAAACTCAAGAAGCACTAAAAAAATTTGTTGAAAAGAAGATTAAAACTATTGAAGGAATTAAAAAAGAGATGGATATTTCAAGTTCTTTTATTACTAGCGGAATATATACGCAAAAAAAGTTTTAGATAAAATTACTAGGCGATATTTCGATAGATAGAATTACATAAAAAATAAAAGTTAGAAAAAATATTGGATTTAGGATTTCTTAGAAGCATAGTATCCGATACCTGCTGTTCCGGATAGAAAGATTATCAAAATCCAGATCAAATCAGTGGGAATCTCAAATGAGTTATCATCATTAGCATCTTCCGAATCTTCATCGTTTTCTTCAACTTTTTCATAATCGGCGGGGTTATTATTTGAGGGATTATCCTCGGAGGCGTCATCACCTTCATCTTCATCTTCATTATCATTATTTGGTTTTGGATTGCTTTTCACCGTAAATTTAACTGTATCAGACGCATTATTTCCAGATTCATCTTCGATTGTAATTTTATAAATATGTTCACCCATTCCTTTTCCTTCAGAAATGTTATATGTTATTGTCCCGTTGCTCCATTTCTGATTGGATACTATTATTGAATTATTCATAGTAATCGAATAATTATGAGGATAAGCATCACTCACACTCCATGTGATTGATTGATTTGAATATCCTTCAGAGACTGATATATCTGACGGGCTGCTAATAGATGGCGCATCTGCATCATTCACATTAAATAATACGACATCAGAATTCTGGTTTCCCGAATCATCGCTAACGGTGATCTCAAATGTATATTCTCCTTTTAGTTTTCCATCAGGGATCGTATAAGTAATGTCTCCGCTAGTCCAAGAGGTTGCCGAAACCACTTCCGAACTATTACACGTAATTGTGTAAGTACTGGGATACGCATCATCTACACTCCATGTAATTGATTGTCCCGTATATCCTTCAGAGACTGATATATCTGACGGGCTGCTAATAGATGGCGCATCTGCATCATTCACATTAAATAATACGACATCAGAATTCTGGTTTCCCGAATCATCGCTAACGGTGATCTCAAATGTATATTCTCCTTTTAGTTTTCCATCAGGGATCGTATAAGTAATGTCTCCGCTAGTCCAAGAGGTTGCCGAAACCACTTCCGAACTATTACACGTAATTGTGTAAGTACTGGGATACGCATCATCTACACTCCATGTAATTGATTGTCCCGTATATCCTTCAGAGACTGATATGTCTGAAGGATTGTTTATAGTAGGAGGAGTTCTGTCTGAAACTTCCTCAACATTTATTTCTACATTTGCAGTAGAATAAAAACTATGGATATCATAAACTTCGACATCTAATTGATGATAACCAATTGCTAAACCATCAACATTTATTTCTATGTCAATATCGTTCGACCATGAACAATATGTACTCCAAGATTCACCGTCTATGCTATATCTATAATTATGTGGATCATCGTCTTGCGCTGCTATCGAAATAATATTTCCAGCAGTCCCTTCAGCGTATGTAAGTAAGGAATTGTATGAAAGTGAAGGTGCGGGATCAGCCACAATTGATGTTGAGGTTGATTTTTCATTATTATTCAATACTGTTTCTCCAGAGACTGAATTACTATGAGCATTAATAGTTATTGAACCACTCGAGGGTAATATGTAATCAACTGAAAGCGTATAACTTTCTTCAGGACTTAAAGAAAAACCAATATTCGATGCTTCAGTAGACCCATCAATATCCAAATTAAAATTAATATCTGTTGCCGTATCGGTTCCAATATTAGTTACTTTTGCGGAATATGATATAGTTGATCCTCCTTCTCCTTCTTGCGGAGCCGATATAAATGAAACATCTAAATCGGGTCGGACCGAAACACTCCCGCTATATACCCAGTCAACAGCTGATACATAGAGATTTTCAGTATCATGGGTTTCATCTTCTGGATATTGATCCCACATTTGAACAAATCGACCTTGTCCTGGAAAATTAAATGCGGCTACAAATATTCTATTTAATTCGGCAGGATCTGCTACTAATGGATGAAAATATTTTGAATCGGTACCCAATTCAGTATTCATATCTGACTCATAAAATTCGCAATTTCCAGATGTTCCGGTGATTAATTGATGTAATGAATAGGAATCCATAACTGGATGAGTACTATTTATTACTTCTCCTTCCACTTCTGTTCCATATCCCCATAGGACCCCATGATAATTAGTCGAATGAATTTCACCTGTTATTAGTCCTTCATAAAATAGAACAACAACCGAGCTATCCATCGACACTATATGTCCGTTATAATTCCTGTTCCAATCACCAATAGCTGCAGCAGCTGTGTCCGTTGGACCATTATCGGGCAAAACTAGGACATCAATGCCCATATCATCTAAACTTTTGCCATCCCCACTACTTAGATCATCATTGGTTATAATGACAGTAGAATATCCCCGAGCATCTAAAACTGATTGTGCTCGTTCATATGGGTTCATATTTCCACCATACCACCCACTATAATCAGAACCGGCATCTGAATTTAGGATCGCAACTTTTATGCCATCATCGCTAATTTTAGGGCTTTGAATTGAATCTCTATAAACTTGATTTCTGTTGGAAACCTGTAAAAAACTATTAGTAAATATTAAAAAAGCAGTACTAAAAATTAGACAACATAATAAGATTAAAAATTTACCGTTCTTGTTATTATAAATTTTATTCATTTTCTGTTTTATTTGTTTTTTTATTTGTTTGTTATATAATTACTTAATTATATAATTATAGGATTTTGTATTTAAATCTTTGGAATTTCCAATCCTAAAAAATCAAAAAAGCTCAAATAAATGGATTTCAATTAAATCTAATCTGATCTTATCTATCCATAAAAGTTTCATTAAATAAAACAAAAGAAAAAAAGATTCTTATATAATAATATAATAATATTTATTATCTTAAAATCAATACAATATTAATAGAGATTTGATATTCAAATAAGGTGGATAGAAATTAGTTTAAATGAAAATCTAGCGGAATTCTTAAAAATTTTAGCGGATCCTACACGATTGGATATTTTAAATTTTTTAAAAGATGGAGAAGAGAAAATCACCACGGAGATCCATGAAGCTTCAGATTTAAGCCAACCTGCAATCTCACAACAACTGAAAAAATTGGAAAATGCGGATTTATTAGAAGTTAGAAAAAAAAGCAGAAAAAAGTATTATAAAATCAAAGATCCCCAAATTTTTCAAATACTTAATCTCATAAATTTGTATATGTCAAATATAAGTAAGGATAAAATAGAGGAATTAGCTGATATCGATATCTTAGATACCTATTATTAGTGATACTGAATATCAATATCAATCAAAATATTATGAGGAAAGAGAAATGGTCCAAAATCCAATTAAAATTATAATTTTCGGTTTGAATAACAGTGGTAAAACCTCAATTGCTCTTTCACTTCAAAGGAAGAATAATTTATCCTATTTTACTGAACTATCTCCCACAAGGGGGCATGAAGTTATCTCTTTTTTAGATGAAAAAACTAATACCAAAATAAGCATTTGGGATTTCGGAGGCCAAAGGGAACACCGATCTGAACATTTAAAAAGATTAGCAGAAGAATTCTCCGTTGGGGCTTCAAAACTTATATATGTTATTGATGTCCAAGACCCAGAACGGTATGATTTATCTTTAGAATATTTTGAAAGGATATTAAAGAAATTAGAAAAGTTTCAAAATGAGATTAAGATTTCGGTATTCTTACATAAATACGATCCAAATTTAAGTTTTGATGAAAGTAAAATTTCTACTCTTATGGATAAAATTAAGAGTAAGATTCCTCCTCTGTTTCAATATAATATTTTTAAAACAAGTATATATACCATTTTTTCTAAAAGATTAGCTTATTAAATAGCAGATTTGTTTCTTATTTTAAAAAGGGAATTTTTACAATATTTTTAAAAAACGTGAATATAACATAATTGAAAACAACGATTATTTCATGGTTTCAATAATCTACTTGTATGGTTTCGATTTTTTTTCTCTTCAAGCATTTTAGCACGCTCTTTTAAAATCTCTCGAATCTCTTTTTTATCATCCGGATACCACTTAATTGCAGAAATCCAGAGTACAACTCCAGGAATAATACATAAGACTATAAAGAGAACAGTTATCTGATAATTTTTAGAAGTAAGAAGAAGGAATGCTCCGCAAATTATTGGACCGATTCCGCGACCGAAAGCTTCTAAAAATTGATTCCAAGATACAATTTGACCTTGTGCTTCCGGTAAATTTATCTCTTGCAAGATAGGGCTTTGATTTACCAGATATAATGAAAATACTGAACGTGAGGTAAAGAATAAAGAACCCATAATCCATATAGTTGGAAGAGACATTAAATATAAAACATCTTTCCCTTGTTCTGGTGTTAGATGAGGCCAATCTAAGAAAAAAAATAAAGCAAATGTAATTAATCCGCCTATTATAGCAATTACAATAATTGGCAGGCGTACGATAGGTTTTTTCTGAGCCAATCTATCACTTAACCTTGCCAAAATCAACTGCCCAATTAATCCTCCAGTAAGACCGAAAGTTATTAGAAACACAGAAGTTGAAAATGGAGCAATGTTAATGGGAGGAGTCTGAATATAATTTAAAATCATGAAATTTAGACTACTCATTAGTATCCATGTAAAAATGCCTTCGATAAGAGCTACCATATTTGTTCTACTTAACATAGTTTTGCGCATCATCTCTAAATCCATTTCATATTCGTAATCAATTGTTCCGTCTTTGAGAATATGGTAAAGTTCTTCCTCTTGGGAACCCCTCTTCGGTTCATCGATTGTGATTGTAAATAATAATCCCCCTATTAAAATAGCTATTCCTATGACCCAAAAATATTCTCTCCAGAATCCTTCTTGGACAAAATAAGTTGTGATGAGCCAACCCACAATATTTGTTGTATTTCGGACAATCTCATATACTCCAAAGAATCGAGATCTCTCTCCTCTAGGAACCACATCGTTTGAAATTGAGATGACAGCTGGCCAAGTCCCACCAGAGAATATCCCAAATATAGTAATCATCAGCATAAAATAACCCCATGTTGCTAATCCACCACCTTCGACCGCAAATCCAAGTAAGAACATAGAAAATCCCCGAAAAATAGAGATTAAAACAATTATATTTTTTCGTGAATATTTATCGATTAAACGCCCGAAAAGTAGTCCTGAAAATGCCCCACTCCATGCTAATGCAGTATAAAGAAGACCCATTTCAAAGGAATGAACAGGATCATTAGGCCAAAAAATTAAGGATAAGGGGACGACAAGTACGATTATCCCTCCATAAGCTATACTCTGAAAGCCATTTAAGATATAAAGAGGCCATAGTAGTTTATTATAAGATACTTTTGATTCGGTTGAGCTTTCAGATTCTATTTTTTTAGGTGGCTTTTCTTCGGGCATTTATAGGTTCTATGAAGTTATTAGAGTTATATGGTTTCTAAAATGGAGCTTATTTAATTAATATATAGATTTTATGATTATATGTATTCGTCATGGATTCTTTGTTTCCAATAAAGATGTGATTAAAGAAAGAAAAGAGCGCTATCTTATTTTATAAAAAAATCTCACTAATATTTCCTCTTTTCATATTTTTCTTTCTCTCTATTCTTAGCAAGTCTTATAAAAAAGAAAAATAAAAAGCTTAGAAGGGCTATTAATAACCAATTAATGAAAAAATCTAAAAACGTAGCTTGAAAATATGCTAA
This sequence comes from uncultured archaeon, assembly GCA_964653985.1. Lineage (GTDB taxonomy): Archaea > Asgardarchaeota > Lokiarchaeia > Sigyniarchaeales > SOKP01 > CAZZIC01. Next base: position 10,019 of record CAZZIC010000087.1, read on the forward strand.
TTTAAAGAAGTATACAATAAAAAGCCAAACAGACGCAAGGCAAAAATTTGGGAAAAAATATTTTACTACAACGGTATCTCTTTTTTTCCAGAAAATGTAAATTCCTACAAGAAATGGTAAGAGATGAATATAATCAATAAAAAGAAAATATACTATGAATTCTGGAACAATTATGGTGGAAAGGGGTGCGACAGAATAAACAAGAAAATTATTGATATATTTATTCTTCCTATATAGGAACCATGCAACGGAAAAGGAAAAGTACCATTGACTTACGGTAAAAATTACCAAATTAGCCTCAGGATCTCCATGTTCAGCATTAATTCCATAAGTGAAAAGATGTAATGGTTGCCAAGAATAAGGAATCAAGAATTGAAACATTAAAGAAATAAGAATAGCAATTAGTATTTGAATTATTGTAATTTCTTTTAACGATAAATTCTTAAGCTTCATAACGTTCAAAAATGCTTAATATAAATTTGATATCAATCATAATAATGGAAATTTTATATTCTTTTTTCAAGGAGATTAGCAAGGAATAAGAGCATTTCTAAAATTTTAATATCTAGAAGGGTATTTGAAAAACTCTATAAAAAATAAGAAAAGAAAGAAAGAAAAACTATAAAAATGATTTTAACTCATCATTATAAATTTTTTGATGAGTCTCACTCTCAAAAACAATTTCTGCGTCTTTTACAGGTTCAAATTCAAATAACCCACATGCCTTACAAAAACCGTTATGATACTTAAAATCGACTAAGATGTCATTTTTCCAAGACTCAAGTCTGGCAAGGTAAAGATTATTGCCACAAATAGAACATTTCTCATCAGTACTTTCCGAATCTTCTACATATAAGATTTTTTTAGTATTTTCCGATGAAACCAAATGATTATATGCTTGCATTTTCATTCACTTTTTATAGAAAGGATCTTATGATAGATGGATTTGAACCTTTATAAGTGCTTATGGGGTGAAGATTAACCTAATTTTCTTATCAGTTGGCTAATAATAAGTACTTATTAACATCTTTTATATTTCAAGAGTTTAATTAATAGAATGATGTACTTAAAAATTTACAAAAAGAAGAAAAAAACCCTTTAAAAATAATACTTCTAATACCCTTTTAAAAATTTTATTTTTATATATATTTTTATAACATTCAATATCGCAGAAGAGACTCAAAAAGACGCCTTAGAGATATTTCAGAACATAATAATATTTTATTTTTATCTATTATTTAACTTAACTAAAATGGAGTTTATTAAACAAAATTAGAAATAGACTAAAATTTTTTTACCATAAAAATCATTATTAATTAAATTCTTTTATATAATATAAAGGATTCACTTTAGATAATTCAATTGTTTTAAATTAACTATTTTAACGAATGTTAACATGTCCGATAATAACAAACTCATTAACAAGATAAAATCGGGTTCCTTAACTGGAATTGTTTTCGATTTTGACGGAACCTTGTTAGATATCGAAGAACCACTCCAAAAGTCAATTAAGGAGGTTTTAGATGAAAAGGAATTAGATTACAATATGGAAAATACGCTTAAGGAAATTGGAGCGTTATTAGAATCCTTGCAAGGCTATCCTTTACCTAAGATCGTCCTTCAATCATATGATTTATTTCGACATATAAGTGCCTTCCAATCTTTAACCTTTTTAAAGGCACTCGGAGTTGGAACAAAAATTTTTTCTCGTTATCTCTCATATGCGGAAGAAGAGGCTCGAATTTTCCCGGGGGTAAAAGGTTTACTAAATAAACTTAATAAGGATCATGATTTGTATATTCTTTCTCATAATCAAACCAAAAATATAATTGAACATTTAGAAAAGGAAAGTTTAAGAAAAATATTTAAGGGAATTTACGGTGCTGATAAGATCCCCGCCCAAAAACCAGATCCGCAAGCTTTAGAACCAGTACTTCAAAATTATGATTCCTTTGAGCGTGATCAATTTGTAATGGTTGGAGATATGCCGAGTGATATTGAAGCAGCCCAGACTGCCGGGTTTAAAACAATCGCTATTGCTAGTGGGATAAGTAATAGAGAGATTTTGGAACAGTATGATCCTGATCTCTTACTTGATTCAATGGATGAATTATTAGAACTTATGGATGTTAAAAAGAAAGGTTCTAAGTCTAAAAAAGCAGCTCAAGCTAATACTTAATTTTTGATTTCATTTTTCCTAAAATAGTCGTAAATTTAAAAGACTTAAACGCGAAATAATGGATTAAAAGGGATATTATAGTGGGTTTATTCTATACATTTCCATGAATCTACAATCATCTGATATTCTACATAGGAATCATTAACCTTAGATTTGGAACGTTTACTCCCCCGAAGCTTTATTATTTTCCCCTTAAGCTCAATTTGTTTATCACACGTTATCTCCTCCTTGGTATAGACCACAATTTGATAATCGTTTCTTAGATCAACATAGTTTATATTTTGATGAGTATCAACAAATTTTATCATATGCTGCCATTGGATATTCGACAATTTTCCTTTTAAAGTTATAATATTTCCTAAATTTGTTTTCAATTTTTCTCTTATTTCTTCCATTATTAGATACAAAAATATTTTCTTATTTATATGTTCATCAAAAAGAGTATAAATATTAGTAATTTACTTTTGATTAATCCATAATTGAGGGCATTTTAATGTGGATTATATCTTCTCAATGCTTTTCTTATGCTTTTTATTAGGAATAATTATTTTTGGTGGTAAAGTCAACTCATCAGAAAAACATCTTACTTGGATAACATAAAAAGAAAGATTAATGCGTAAAATAATCATGCACTTGGCTTTCGGCTTCTCGAAAAGTTGTGATGTTTCCATTAAAATCTGATAAACCCCTATTTGAGAATTCATTCTCAAAAGTTAGATGAAAAAGCTCCAACCTATAATTGATCTCCTCTGCATAATCGTCAGCAATTATGATACAAACGGAATACTTCCCATGGGAAAATAATATCTTTTTATCTTCATGATCTATTTGGTTTAATCTTCCTTTATTTTCCAAGATTTCCGAAAGCAACATTTCCATACCACCTATAGCGGATCCTGCTAAATCCGAGTCAACAGAATTCTCTGTTTCACTCTCTTCCTTTATTTTGAAATTATAACTAAATAGTAAAGAAGAAGTATCCTTATGTATTATGAAGAGTTTTTCCATTTTTAAAATCCAATTTAAATTTCTTAAATCAGGAAGCAACCCCCAACCATAAGCCATTAAAATTGTTCCAAGTAAAACTAATCCATCTTTAATTCCTAACGCAATTGGTCCTATAGAGAAATATAAGCCAATTAAAGCATTTGAGGCACCAGACATGATTAGTCCGGGAAAAAACCACATTGCGGGGTTTTTTTGTTTAAATAGCTCTAAGGATTCAAAATTTTGCAGCAATCTGGTTGATACAAAGATATAAGGGATTAAAACTATCCCAAAGATTATAAGAGCAGAAAAAATTTCTGTTGAAAGACTATAGACTATGATAAAAACAATAAAACCTATGATAGAAATTAACGTAAGGAGATATGGAACGGGTTTTGAAGTATCTAATACACTATTCTTCTTATTATCATATTCTGTTAAAAATACAAAGAAAATCATTCCCAAAATATAGACCGCAAAAGCGACAAAATTCCATATATAGGAAAAAGAAGAACTGCTATCGAAAAATGTATCGGGATATAACATCAAAAACGTACTCATAAATACGTAAATACCAAAGGTAAATAAGTAAATTGTAAACCCAGTGGTAGATGAATAAAAATGGTCTTTTCGAATGCTTTTTCCAATCCGATAGGTGAGGTAAAGAATCATAAACGTAGTGAAAAAATGTAATACAACTAATAAATCAAACCCAAGTGCTTCAATTGATTGAAACATATGCCAGATCACGTTTTTATAATGATGGTCTTTTAATTATACGTAATACAACTTGTTTTTATAGTTTTCCAATATATATTCACCCTCTTAATTTTGGGTCTATAAATCTAATTGAAAATAAGAATATAGAGGATTATATATTTATGTTTATGTTTTTGATCTTCTTGGCTAATTCTTCGTCATCCCCGGCAATCGTCTTTACTATCAAGGCTTTTGTTTGCTTAATATCCGATTTTGAAGTAATGCCTCTTTTCTTAACCTCATCTATCAAATCCCATAATGATATCTTTGCCGTGTTGGCGGCTTTTTCTAAAGTGTCGCCTTTTTGATACAATTCAAGAGCAATATCTATCTTTTTCGTATCTAATCCTTTGTTAATAACATCCCTCACTATAGAAGCTCGATCCACACCTAGTAGCTCGGCTAAGCTATCCAATTCTTTTAAAGTATTCTTTTTGATTCTTACGGAAAGATTTCTTGACATTATTCAGTCAATACCTCTTTTGCTTTTTTTATTAGAAAAATATCTTCATAAGAAGGGCTAGCAACACCAATCCAGTTTTGGAAATATTTATCAAATTCTTCATCATTGATTATCTGATGTTTATAGGCATTCAAAAGTGATATAGGGACACTAATCACAGGCAAAGCAAGACTATCCGCGATCCTAATGGCCTTTTTATCGTCTATCAAGCAGGCACAATTTAATTCAAGAGCATTTAAGATGGTATCTGTTTCGCTTGCACCTAATCCCATCTCATCTTCTTTATTCTTTTCTACATCATGGATTTGAATGTTATATTTCCTTAGTTTCTTCTCGCCAATGAAAGCATCTGCCTTCCTCTTTTTTTTTCCCTCTACTATAACCTCTTGATGCACCGAATCGGTAATTATTAACTCTTCATATAACTCCTTTAAAACGCTTATCCAATCCATTTTAATTGAATAAATAAATGAACTGGCGTCAATTTTGATCATTTTTATTAAAGGTACGTATTTCTAAATAATAAATGTGATCAGATGTATTTAAATATATACATTTTATATTTAATCTTGTGTAAATATATACAAATTAGTTGAGGTGTATTTACTCTTATCTTGTAATTTTGTTTTTTTCTTAATTTTGGGTCTATAAATCTAATTGAAAATAAGAATATAGAGGATCATAATAAAAGTTCATGTATGAGAAAATATTAGAGAGATCGAAAATTAATTCTATACCAATTCCCTTTCCAAGAATCCCTTATCAAATAATACAAACTCCCTATAAAAACCTCTCTTACTCTTCAAATATTTAATATCTTCTATTGGAACTTTTCCATCTTTTAGTACTTGGTATGGTAAATAAACTCCATATTTTTCTTTTAATTGATGGATGATTTCCTTTAATGGTACTTTTATCAATTTTTGTGATTTCCTATTTAATATAAATTTAAAGGAGCTTTCTGGTTTAATTTGAATTAAATAATCTTTTATATCAATCGCACAAGATAATTTTAGGTTCTTATCCATAAATCTTGCGATTTTATAGCCATTTTCATAAAAAACAAGTTCGTAAGAAGGAATATCTCCAACAACAGTGCTTCTTTTCCCTTTAAAATATTTCTTTTTCTTAGTATAATTATTTCTTTTAATTTCAAAATAAGGAGCGAAATATAAAGGATAAATTTCACCTTCTATTCCATCCTTACTTACATTTAAGTAATATACTCTTTCTCGATATAAATAAAAAAGAGTTTTTTCATGAGTATAGAAAACTACGCCATTCTCATTTTGAGGTTTTTTCTTGAAATTAATCCCATTTAATATCCAGAGAACATACATATTTAAAGAGTTATAAAATTTAGTTCGTTGTTTTATTTCCTCGGGAGTTATAAAGGAATGTTGGCATTCAATAACTATTTTTTTCCCGTTCATTAATTCGATATACACATCAGCAATTCTTTCTCCCAAATCATATTCCATTACAACATCCCTATAAAGGTTAGATTTGGTAAAATTCTCAAAGACATATTTTTTCATTAATTGATGTTCAAGAGTCTCTGAACGATAAAATCGGAATTTATCCCTTTTTATCATATATACTTTTGAAAATATGGGAATATAAACTCCGAACTTAAGAATATCGACAAAAAGGAAAGAAATAACAGAAAAAGGTATAAATTATTATAATCTTTATAATCCAATATGGAAATAATTGCCATGGGAGAATTACGGTCTTACCTAAAGATCCATCTCCCAAATTTTGAGGATCCCGTGATTTTTATAAGTTCTGATTTTATTCCGGGCTGTCCAAAATGTAACAGCGATGCTACTGTGTACTATATTAAATTAACCGAAAGAAATGAAATTCCAATAGAGGGGAATGTCATTAGAGCAGAAAAACACAAATTTCCCGTAGATATTTATATAAAATATCCCGTGGTTAAAGGGAAACCCAAAAAAATTGTTATTGGAACTAAGGAATCAAAGGATGGATTAAAGATGATTCTCCGTCGTATAGTCTAAATTTTCGTTTAAATTAAGGTGTCAACCATTTAAATTAATATAAAATAAATCAGAATTCAATTTTATTTACCTTTGCTGCCATTATAAAGTCATTTTTATGGAGGTCTCCGACTTCATGGCTGGTAAACTCTATTAAAGCCTTATTAAATCCGTATATAGATATATCTGGGTGGTGCCATTGCTCTTGTGCTATGTCAGCTACCTTATTTACGAACTCAATTGCTTCTTTAAAATTTTCAAAAATGAATTCCTTTTGGATTTTCGGGGGATCTCCCTTATTTAATTCCCAACCTTCTATCTCTTGGAGATAATTTTCTATATCTTCCATTTTCGCCTGAGAAGTATCACTATCAATTGATTCACAATCCAATTCAGCTAAATCTGTCATTTAATACACCTTTTCTCTATCATATTAAGTATTATTCTTAGGAGATAAGAAGCCATCTATCTTTATAAAAACTCATCTAATAGACTATAAAATATGAGAGAGATGAATTTTAATAAAGAGAGGATTTAATAAAGTCTTTCAAAAATAGGGATTTGCAACAGGTCGTTACGATTGAAAAGAAGAAAAAAA
>CAZZIC010000088.1:0-9461 GCA_964653985.1 uncultured archaeon
CAAGGTTTTCAGTAATTAAAAGCACCTTCAAATAAGAATTATCAAAAAACATTAATAGTGAATAAAAGTTATTTATGAATAATAGAGAAGAGCAATTGAAATGATATGTCTGATCTAGAAGAAAAAATACAACATTTTGCGGAATTAATTGATGAATCTGAGAATATCGTAGTATTAACGGGAGCAGGAATGTCGACCGAATCGGGCATCCCAGATTTCCGAAGTCCTGGAACTGGGCTCTGGGAAAAAGTGGATCCCAATGAATTTGCCAGCATTAGTTCTTATATAGCGAACCCTCAGAAGAATTTGAAGTTCATGCTCGAGATGGGAATGAAGATTTTCAAGGCAAAACCTCATAAAGGACACAAAGCATTAACACGACTGCAAGATTTAGGTAAATTAAATGGAGTATTAACTCAAAATGTAGATGGACTTCACCAGAGAGCAGGAACAGAAAATGTTGTCGAACTTCATGGTACTGCAAATGAAGCAAAATGTATGGGATGTCACGAAGTATACTCTATTACTGTTATGCTGAACCAAGTTGTTCAAGGAGAATATGAACCCACATGCAACGAATGTAGTGGTTTATTAAAGCCGAATGCAATCTTTTTTGGAGAACCTTTAGAATCCTCGGTTATTCGAGAAGCCGATGATATGGTAGAAGATTGTGATTTATTGATTGTGTTGGGAAGTTCCCTATTGGTATATCCTGTCGCGTTTTACCCGCAAAAGGTCCTATCAAATGACGCAGAAGTAGTTATAATTAATATTCAACCAACAGAGATGGACCGATACGCTGAAGTGGTTATCCATGAAAAGATTGGAGAAGTATTACCGAAGATTGTAGATCGGGTTGAACAAAAATTAGAAGATTAAACGTCGAGTTTGTATAACTAATAATTGAAAAAGATAAATTCAAATCATTGTTTTTTTGATTGATGAATTCTTGAAATTCTACTAAAACATAATAAATTCTTACTTTAGAGCCAGAAATATGTCTGAAACAGAAAAGAATAAAAAATTTTCAGAAAAGGGAAAAGATTCGAATCATTCGGGTAAGTCAGATAATACTTTAAATTTAAATAATAAGAAAGGAAAAGAAAAGAAAAAAAAACAAGATGAAGATAAAAGTTATTCTCTTCTGGATTATGCCAAAAGCTTAAAACCTCTCATCTTTAGCCACCATCCTTACTGCGAGAAATTCGAGGATCATACCTTTTCCGTAAAGGGTGTAAGCTTCTGTATCGGTTGTTTTATTGGAATACCTTCAGCAATTATTGGGGTTGTATTGATTTATTTTCTGAATTTATTCCTATCCTTTGAACCAGATTTTTTATTTATTACGGGAGTAATTTTAATGTCTACATTTCTGCTTTCCCCCTTTAAATTAACGAAATATAGACGTGTAAAATTCGCTCAGAAAATCCTTTTTAACCTCGGTGCCGCGTTCATTTTCTGGTGGGTCATATATTTACCAAACCCTCTACTTTATAACCTTCTTTTTGGCTTTTTTGTCTATATGACCGCAATAACCTTTTTAAACGTTTATCACACCTTTTCTATATTTCGAAAATGTAAAAAGTGCGAGTTTGAGATGGACTGGGAGTCTTGCCCAGGATTTAAAGATATCATGGAATACATTAAGGAAAATGAACTACCTAACATCTATAAATTCAAAAAATAAGAATTGAAAAATTTTACAAGTATTTGAGTAGTAATAGGATTGAATCCTTTCTGATCTTAGACCTTAAAAGATAAATAAAAGTAATTAGGTCATTTGTCGTAATTCTCGCTTTAATACTTTCCCCAATACATTCTTTGGAAGTTCAGGTTCTATTTCTACAATTCGAGGATATTTATAGGCAGATATATTTTCCTTGCACCATTCCTTTATTTCTTGCTCTGTAACATATCCTTCATATTCAGATTTTAAAGACACATATGCTTTAATGTTTTCTCCAGCATCTTTATGAGGCACGCCAACAACTCCAACTTCTTCTACGGCTTTGTGCATAAGCATGAGCGCTTCCACTTCTCGGGGAAAAACAGAATGTCCTTTATACTTGATCATATCTCTTTTTCTATCTTTAAGACGTAAATACCCATCTCTCTTTCTAATACATCCGACATCTGTCGTAAATAACCATGTTTTTCCATTAGAATCCTCTTCTAAAGCATAATCAGTAGCCTCTTTTTTATTTAAATAACCTTTCATCACTTGTGGACCGCTAATACAAATCTCTCCGACATATTTTTGCTCTGTAGCAATCCCGCATTTCTCACAGCTGTTTTTAGGACAAGCTGGTAAAAGTTTACTTCGATTATCAATATCAACAACTTTTATTTCCGTATCTGGTAATGGTAGCCCAACGGTTTTAATTTTTGTATTTTTGAAGGGATTTAAAGATACAATAGGACTACACTCTGAGAGTCCATAACCTTCACAGATCGATGCTTCGGTTAAATTCTCAAAAGTATCTTTCACTTCCTTCGATAAGGGAGAAGCCGCACATATACAAGCAAGAAGTGAATCTAATTTTCCCCTATATTTTTTAGAAGCTGGATCTGCATTAATCTTTAGGTATAAGGTAGGTACACCTGGAAGATAAGTAATCTCATGTTTGGCACATAATTTTAATATATCAGAAATCGGTTCGGGCGGTCTGGGTAGGAGTACCAATTTCCATCCTTCTAAAATCGCTACGGACATTCCAATATTGCCATAACTGTGAGCAAGGGGAACAACTAATAACATTCCGCCATTTCCCTTTGTTTCTTCCATTCGCTTTAATTGTGTATCTGCCCATGTGTTCGCTTGTTGAGCGTTGGTGACTAAATTATAATGGGTGGTGATCACTCCTTTCGGCACACCTGTAGTCCCTCCCGTATAGATCAATACTGCGGGATCTTCCCGAATATTGATATTTACATCGGGAAGCTTTATCTCTTTTCCTTGCTGCAAAGTTCTTTTAAATGCTTTGAAATGGATTCCTCCAATCTTTTTAGGCCATTCCTTCATAGAAGGAATTTTATTGAATAGCTTACCCAAAAATCCCTTTATTTTCGGTAAATAGTCTGAAATTTCTGTAAGAACTATATGTTTCAAGGAAGGCATTTTAGAAAGATCTCTCTCATGGAGATATTCCTCATAAAGATGATCTAACATTATTAGCATCTTTGCGTTTGAGTTATTAACTTGATGAACTATTTCCACATAACGGTTTACCGGTAATATTGGATTAGATATGGCTCCAAGCCTTAAAACGGCAAAATGCGCTATAACATATTGTGGAACGTTCGGTAAATCAATGGCTACTACATCTCCCTTTTTGATACCCATTTGGGAAAGACCCTTAGCAAATTTATCTACAAGAGTATCTAAGTTTTTGTAGGAGCATTTCCATCCTTCGAAATAGATTGCTTCTGAATTGGGATATTTCGCGGCAGATCTTCGTAATAACTCTCCCATTGAAATTCCGTCATACTCAATATTTTTTGGAGTTTCCTCTGGCCATGACTTATCCCAATAACGATTTATTTCATCACTCATTTTCATTTTCCTGTTAGAATTAATTTTACCTTATCTCAGAATTATAATATTTTTTCAAACTATGATATCTCTGATAATAATTTTATACATTACTCATTTGCCTTTTTTTAGGGCAAACAATTTACAATAATCTATTTTTTATGATTATTAAACGTAAAGAATTTGGAAATCAATCTTAAGTATAATAATATTATAGATGGGAATTGTAAATTATAAAGTAATTTAAAACTATTATCGAATCCATCAATAAACAAATTAAATTTTGTTAAAAATCTCACAGCTTGGAGGAAATTTGATCAAAATAAAATATAAAAAAAAATTTAATAAGGTATTTTACTTAAGCTTCTTTCCTTAGTACCTTTTTATCTATTTTTCCAACAGCGGTTAAAGGTATATCTTGAGTAAATTCAATTATCTTAGGAACTTCGTAAGGGGCACACTTTTCCTTGGCAAAATCGATGATATCTTGCTTTATCTGTTCTTTGTTTTCTTTTTCTTGATACTCCGGAGTGAGTTGAATATATGCTTTAACTATTTCAGAACCTGGACGATCTGGGTTGGGAATACCCACTGACGCCATAATATCGACCGCAGGGTGTTCGCTTAATGTATCTTCTAACTTTGTTGAAAATACCTTATATCCTCCTACGATGATCATATCCTTGGTACGATCTACGATTCTTAAATATCCTTCCTCATCCATGATACCCATATCTCCTGTATGCATAAAATTATCACTATCGATAGCATTTTTAGTCTCTTCTGGTTTATGATGGTATCCTTTCATGATCATAGGTCCTCGTACGCATATTTCTCCTGCCTTTCCTAAAGGAACGGGTTTATTGGTATTTGGATCTGTGAGTTTAATATCAACGTTAGGGAATGGGAGTCCAATAGAGCCAAGTTTTTTTTTCCCTTTAGATGGATTACCAGTGGTTAACGGAGATGTTTCGGTCATTCCGTATAACTCAATTAATTTACCTTCACCAATTACACTTTCGAGTATTTCTTGAGACTCTTTTGGAAAAGGTGCAGCGGCACTTATTACATCCCTTAACATGTCGGGATCGATTGTTTCAAACTCAGGATTCTTTAAGAGCATCTGATACAGAGTAGGAACGTTTGCGAGTGCTGTAGGTTGATATTTATGCATCTCCTTTATGATATGATCTGTGTCCCGTGGATTCGGAATGAGTACTTGAGTCCAACCCATTGTCAAAACATTTAGACAAGTAAAGACCCCCGCAATATGAAAGAAGGGAAAACCTGATAAAACCGTTCCCTTTCCTCTTTCCCAAGCCAACCAATGTTGAAAGATTTTTACATCTGAAACAACATTTCTATTAGTAAGCATTGCTCCTTTAGGAGGTCCGGTTGTTCCACCTGTATATTGTATAAAAGCTAAATCATCTGGAGTCATGTTAAGATTAGGATCTTCGGTGGAATACTCCTTGACGAGATTTTTGTGGAATTTAATAACGATTTTTCCATCAATAGGTTCGACCTTTCCCTTAGGAATTTTGCCTATCATTTTTCCTAATACTCTCTTAATTGTGGGTAAGAAACCTCCAACACTTGTTGTTACAATTATTTTTAATTGAGGGATCTTCTTAGCAATTTTCACTATGTGACCTGCAAATATCGCATCAAGCGTGATTAGACAGACTTTTTTTCCTCCTTGGCCTAGATCATTTAATTGATATTCAATTTGTACCGCTGATAATAATGGAGATACCCCCGAAACAATGCAACCTGCCTTCCAAGCACCTATTATAGCCATTACATATTCTGGAGTGTTTGGCAGGTTTATTCCTACAACATCTCCTTTTTTAAATCCATTATTAATTAACATGTTTGCAAATTGGTTAGAATATTTCTCCAGCTCCTTATAGGTGAATTCTACGCCTAGATATCCAAAAGCAAGTTTATCGGGAAAATTCCTAAAGGTTTCTTCAATTGTTTCGATGAAAGAGAATTCAAAAAGCTTAGGGTCCAAATCGTGAACGTGTTCGTCCCAATTCTTTTTCCAAAATTTAGATTCATAAACATTTTCATTTGACATAACTTTTCTTCGCCTATCTATAGTTTTTTGAAAATACTAGATTAATTATTGATCTTATTTGATATAACTCTTAACTTCTATATAAAGATTTAAACAAATTTTTCATTATAGTCCAAAAAACATGAAAAATCTACAAAATTGATATAAAAAATCAAGCTACATTGGATTAAATAATAAACAAAAAACAAAAAAAAGATAATTATGGAGAGATGATAATTATTCGTTTTCCTTTCTTAGTTCTCTTCTTAAGATTTTTCCTATAACTGTTTTTGGAAGTTCAGGAACAATTTCAATTTTTCGAGGATATTTAAAGGCTGAGATATTATCTTTACACCATTCCAGTAAATCTTCTTCAGATACTTTCCCCTGATATTCTGACTTTAAAGATACAAAAGCTTTTATGTTTTGCCCGACCTTTTCATCTGGAATACCAATTACCCCAACTTCATTTATCGCAGGATGCATATACATAAGATCTTCTACTTCACGTGGAAATACGGAATGCCCTTTATACTTGATCATATCACGCTTACGATCTTTAATATGTGTATATCCCTCTTTATCTATACATCCGATGTCTGAGCTATAAAGCCAAACAAGATTATTTGCGTCCTTTCTTAAGGCATTCGCAGTAGCTTCTGGTCTGTTAAGATATTCTTTCATAACTTGTGGACCGTTAATACAAATCTCACCGATGTATTCAGTTTCATCTGCTCCACACTCAGAACAATCATCGGCTGGGCACTGGGGCAAAACTTTCTTGGGTTCATCAATACCTGCGATTTTAATTGAAGTATCGGGTAAGGGTAGACCTACTGTATTAACCTTTGATCTCTTAAATGGATTCAGTGAGATGACAGGGCTACATTCGGACATACCGTACCCTTCTACCAATAAAGCATCAGTTATTTCTTCAAATTCTTTTTTAACTTCTTCAGGAAGTGGCGAGGCTGCGCTTATACATGCGATAAGTGATTCCAACTTGCCTTTATATTTTCTTGAATCTGGATCTTGATTAATTTTAATATATAATGTAGGAACTCCAGGAAGATATGTGGCGCCTTCTTTTTTAATAATCTTTAAGATATTTGAGATTTTTTCGGGAGGACGTGGTAATAGAATTAATTTCCACCCTTCTAAGATACCAACCGTCGATGCTATATTTCCATAACTATGGGCAAGTGGAACAACCAAAAGCATTCCTCCTTTTCCTTTTACCTTCCGCATTTCCTTTAATTGGCTTGTAGCCCAAACATCTGTTTGCTGGGCATTTGAAACCATATTGTAATGTGTAGTAACAACCCCTTTCGGAACACCTGTGGTCCCACCAGTATATATTAAAATGGCAGGATCGTTCTTCACATCTATTGATACATTAGGAACATCGATTGGTATTCCATTTTCTAAAATATTCTGAAATTCATGGAATGTTATTTCACCCAACCTTTTAGGCCACTCCTTCATACGAGGGACTTTTCCTAATAGGGTCCCCAGGAATCCTTTAATTGTAGGAAGAAACTCTTTAAGTCCGGTAAGAACTACATTTTTCAATGTTGGCATCTTACTTAGATCTTTACCATCAAGATATTCTTCATAGAGATAATCTAATATGATCATCATTTTTGCCTTGGAATCATTAACCTGATGGACTATTTCCACAAATCGGTTTACGGGAAGAATCGGGTTCGACACAGCTCCCAATCTTAAGATCGCATAATGAACAATTACATATTGAGGAACATTTGGAAGATCAATACACACCACATCTCCCTTTCCAATCCCGAGTTTAGAAAGTCCAGTAGCAAATTTGTCTACCATTTCATCTAATTCACGATATGTACATCTCCATCCTTCAAAAAAAATCGCTTGTGAATCGGGATATGTTTTGGCAGTTCTTTTTAGGATTTCCCCAAGGGGGATCTCATCGTAATCTATATGCTTTGGTGTTTCTTCGGGCCATGAAACATCCCAATATCTCTTTACTTCTTTTTCTGTCATTTTTTATCGCTTTTCTCTATTTTTAATAATAAATTTGAAAGTTTGATTTCTGCTAAATTTTGTATATATTACTATTATTTGCTGAGGTTTATTATAAAAGTTAATTTTTTTGAAAAGTTTTTTACAAAATCTCGCTTTCACAGACACTACAACTATTAATATTATACATATATTTGTAAATATTAAGCTGAAACAAAACTGCTTTACTAGAGCCTAATATTAAAAATTCAAATATCAATCAATATATGAAATTTTCGGATTAAATTAAAAAAAAAATGATAAGTAAAAATAGTTCTTTTAAGGACTGGGTATTAGAGGAAGGCTGAATCCAAGTACGAAAAAGATTGCCCAAATTACTAAGATTTGGATTATAAATGCTAAAATCCAAACTCCTATGGCTGCGGCAAATCCTGTATCATGCCTTGAATTTATTACTACCCAGTTTAATATACAACCAATACATGGTATCAATAATAAAAGAGTATTAATCAAGGCAGTAACAAAAACTGCACCAAATCCTGTATTCTTAGCATCAGCAAATCCTAATGCAATTTTTAAGAAAATTGCCTGTATTGCGATCATTATAACAATAACCAGTATAATGATACCAATTAGCACAGGAAGTGCGAATTGGCCAAAGAAATTCATTATTTCAGTCCAACCGGGTATAGGTGCCAAATATATCACGTATATTTAATTTTTTTATTGATTGAATTTATTTAGTTATGTTTATTTTTTCATAATTTATTGTATAAAAACCTTATTAATATTCAATTTAATATTATTTGTGGGAATTCCCATAAACAAGCTAATCTACACTTCTTTTCACAGTTTCTATTTTTCAAGCTATTTCTGTTTATTTTATCACTTTTATTTTTACTTCCAATCACCCCTCTCCCTCTCCATATAGGAATCATTCATTTAAATGAACATTCCTTTCATACTTTGGACCTCTCCTCTTGCCTTATTACTATATTCACAAATTTACAGAAAAGTGTCGGAGTGTGTTCCTTTTATTTTTATGCTTTCATCTTATCTTATAATGCGATTTGATTCTGGATTTAATGAATATAAAAAGAAAAAAGGGTATCAAGTTATTCCAAGTGGAGATACTACCTTAGATGAGCTTCTAAAAGGAGGCTTCCAAAGAGATTTGATTTATTTACTCTACGGAGATAAGAAAAAAACTTCCAGGATTCTTTGGACAACTTCTGTAATTGCTCAGAAGGCTATGCTCAATGATGGTCTTGGGAAGGATGTTAAAATTGCCTATATTGATGCAAATAATTATTTTAATCCCTATGATATCAGCAAATACGCATTAAGACATCGGCTTTCTCCACGAGAGGTTTTAGAAAATATTATCATCGCCAGAGCTTTTACTTGGGAGCAGATGGTGGAGATCTTGGAAAACCGTCTTTCAAAGCTTGAAAATATAAAGATGGTTTTGATCTCGGGGATTACTACACTATTTCAAAGCTATAAGAAGCAGACATTCGAAGATCTGTTATATGCTATTGACGGTATCAAAAAAATGCTCATGAAATCCAATCCGTATCTTATTCTGACTGCGCCTTTAAACAGATTTTCTGAATGGAAACCTGAAGGCGGAAAAATCATTGCCCACTTCGGTAGCGTGTTAGTACTAATAAGAGATCAAGAAAGACTAACCGAATACAATCTTATCCAGCACCCTTATTTAGCAGAAACCGTACTAAAAAAATTTAAACCCAGAGAAGCAAAACTCTCAAAGCCAACACGAAATACTACCTTAGATTGCTGGATTAAATAAAATAACTCTAATCTATTTCAGTTTTTCGAAAAATTTCAGATTTCTTGCTTTTAAAT
>CAZZIC010000088.1:9561-16956 GCA_964653985.1 uncultured archaeon
GTTAAGATTAAGTGATGATTGGTATATTAGTCTTAAATTTGAATCATGGGCGGCAAATGAGACAAATGGTTCGAATCAAAATGATTCAATCTACGTAAGTGTTGGTGATGAATTGCAAACTAATGAATCTATAGGTACACTCTTATCGTTTGGAGAATATTCTCATATTCATTTTGATGTCGATAATAATGGAACATACTTATGTCCTTATAATCTCTTTACTTCAAGTGCTAAAAGTAAGTTTGATGAACTCTATGCAAAATATGGATATCCCGCAGATTCTCCATGCAATTAAATTCTTTATTCTTTATTTTCTTTATTACTGTACATGTTTGGATCCTTTTCCTCCAGAGTCAGTGGATCGCCGCCGTAACGTTTTTTTTTCCCTTCATAATATAATTTGGTCTTTTCCTCAACGATTTTATTCCATTCTACGATTCCATGCTTTTTAATCATAACAAGATTATATACTTTTGAATTATGAGGGTGGAAAATTTCAAAATTTAAAATTGGTTGTAGCTTCTCGCAAGGAAAATTTTCGCACTCATAACAGAATTTATATCCTTTTTGAGTTACACATTTGTAAGTCTTACATACTGGAAAGTCTTTAATCTTTCCTTGGTGTTCTCGACATCCTTTACAATTGTAGGCCTTCCTTCCTGGACATGCGCGACAATAAATGCCACAAGGCGCATGATCTTTTAAATACACACTCATATAACAATACCTCCCGCTCATATTTTCTTATAAGTAATTTCTTATATTAAATAGCTAAACTTTCTAAGTTAAAAAAAATGTCGGTTCTTAGTATTTTAGAAAACCTTCGGACTATTAGGTTTTAAAATAAATTCTATACATAGCTTTGTGTACGATTTATTAAAAACTCCTTATAAAAAGATTAAATGGTGAAAAATATTGGGAAGAACCGTACCATCATTTCGACCTGCGCTAGAAAATGAGATAGAAAGTTGGAAGGATTTTAAAAGGGCATTAAGACCGGAAGATAAAGAGATATTTCATCGATTGATGAATTATGCCCGTATTCATGCTGATGCGGGAAGTAATAGTGCTCGACCAATTCTTTCGGAGGTTTTTTTCATGTCCTTCGCAATTGAACAAGAAAAGAAAATTGATTCTCTCAAGGAAGTAAACAGCAAGTTAAGAAAAGAAATTGAAAAACTTAGAACGAAAGTAAATGGGAAATAAGAATCGGACTTCGAATATTAGGAAGTTTCATGGATGGTTTTTGGATGTTTCAACGGGTAGAGACGGTATTTTTCTCTGGGTCAAACCTCGGAATAAGAAAAGAGTGATAAAAATCCAGCAAGATTTCCATCCAGAATTTTTTGCGGTTCCTAAAAAACATGTTGCTGGGGATCTTAAACGATTAAAGAAAATATTAAGTTCCCATCCCAATGTAAAAAAAGTAAGAATCTGTGAAAAATATGTGAGACTTGAAGATTCCGAAAAAGCTCGTCTCTTCGGTGTTTCTGTCAGCAAGCCTTCTGTTTTTAAAAAAACTGTAAATGAAATTGACGAATTAAAATTCTTTACGCTTTATAACACTGATATTCCTATTGCTCAGATGTATTTTTATACAAAAGAGTTGTTTCCCATGTCATTTTGCGAGTTCAAGATAAGATTTGAGAGAACCGCTTTCAATGGAAAACCTAAATTCTTTCTAATCTCCATAACGTTAAAAGACGATAATGAAAAACTGTTTTATGAATTTCCTCCTCTACGTGCGGTATGGTTAGAGATTGAAGTCCAACAAAAGGACATCAAACCATATTTTAATGAGCCCCTAAAATCCGCAACAATTTCCCTCGTTAAAAATGAAGAGAATGCAAATATTCCTCGAGCAGATGGAGAGAAAAAAAAGCAAAAGATCTTCATTAACGAAGGGACCGAAAAACAAAAACTGAGAAGAATAACAAGAGTTATTGAAGCCTTAGATCCTGATATTATCTTGACCCATAAGGGAGATGAATTCGTATTTCCTTACTTAGCTGCTCGCGCTTCTATTCATCACATTTCACGAGAAATTTACTTTTCTAGGACTAAGACACCCCTTAATTATTGCATCTTTGATGTGTCAGGCTCGAATAACTCAGATCATTATATGTCGTATGGGATCATTCGTAGACGTTCAAAGACACAGGTATATTTTACGGGGAGATTTCATCTTGATACCTCTGCATATGGAAGTTTGCATTTTAGTGAAGGAAACATACCTGGAGTAATTGAGGTTGCTAGACTTTCTCGAATCTCTCTTCAACGATTATGCCGTATTACCATCGGAGGTGCGCTTCATTCCATACAATTTTATTACGCTTATAAATTGGACCATTTAATTCCCCCATTTAAGAAAAATCCTGAAGATTTTTCAAGCGCATTATGCTTGGTAGAAGGAGATCGAGGCGGGCATATTTTTGAACCGAAAATTGGAGTGTTTAATCAAGTGGTTGAGTTAGATTTCTCTTCAATGTATCCTTCATTAATGGCCTACTATAATATTTCAAGTGAAACTCTTAATTGTCAATGTTGTAAAGAAGATGGGACTGGGATAAAGGTTCCGGGTTTAAAATTCCATATATGTTCGAAAAGGGAAGGAATTATTTCAAAATCAATTAAATTGCCTTTAGAAAAACGATTAAAATGCAAGCAACACGTTCGGGAGACGGGAAGAGAGCGTTATAAATTTATAGATATTGCGCTTAAATGGATCTTAGTCGTAAGTTTCGGATATTTAGGATTTAGAAACGCCCGATTTGGAAAAATAGAGGCACATCAAACAGTCTGTGCTTTTGCGCGAGAATTTCTTATGCGTTCTTTTGAAATTGCCAAAAAATATGGGTGTCGTATTGTTCATGGGATTGTAGATTCGATGTGGCTTCAGGATACAAAAGGAAGAACACCGCAAGAATTTGAACAAGTTACACGAAAAATTGCTCAAGAAATAACTGATGAAACAAAAATTCCCATGAGTTGGGATGGTCGTTTTAATATTATCGTTTTTTTACCTTCTCGGGCAGAACCCGATATCCCTGCTTTGAATCATTATTGGGGTATAAAAACCGATGGTGATAAGAAAATTCGGGGAATTGAAATAAGACGGAGGGATATCCCCCCAATAATAAAAAGAGCACAGAAAGATTTTATAGAGGTTTTCCAAGGTGTATCATCTGTAGAAAAATTTAAAAAAAGAATTCCAGAAGTAGAAAAAAGACTTTTTGAATACGCCAAGAAAATTAATACGGGAAATTTATCTTCAGAAGATCTTACTATTATTCAAAGGATCTCTCGTAGACCCTCAGAGTATAAAGTAAATACTTATCAAGCTGTTGCAGCCAGACAGTTAGAAAAAGCAGGAGAAATTGCCTCCCCTGGAAAAAAAGTAAAATATATCATTTTAGACGCGGATGCTGATCCTGATTTTCCTGAACGGAAGGTTATTCTTACAGATTTATTTGATCCTGATAAGCATAAATATGATAAAAAGAAATATTTAGAATTATTACAACGGGCATTTGAGAACATATTTCCATTCGAGTTCCCTAAGCTCGAAGAAAAACTAAGTTCTTTGGAAATTCAAGACAAGGGCATTCAAAAGGATCTTTTCCATTTTGTCTAAGTTTTTTAATCAAAGAACCCTGCAAAATGTTTATTTCTCCTTCTTCTTTTCTAAACATTTCTCTAAGTTCTTTGGGATGAAGATAATAGAAGTGGTCCCTTTTTCATATACACTCTCTATATAAATATCACCATTATGCAATTTAATGAGTTTTTTGGCAAGCGTAAGCCCTAATCCAGAACCTTTTTCGTGTTTAGTATTTTCTCCTCTATAAAAGGGTTCAAAAATGTTCACTAAATCTTCTTTTTTGATTCCAATTCCTTGGTCTTTTATTCTAATTAAATACCCTTCCTCATCATATGGGTTGTAAGAACCATTATAATTATTAATAATTTGAATTTGAACCCTTGAATTACCATCTGAATATTTTATAGCATTATCTAACAAAATTCGAATAATTTGGTCTATTCTATGCTTATCACAACATAAGGATGTGTTGGTTTCAGGAAAATTTTTTTGGATTTGAATGTTCTTTTTATCTAATCTCGGTTGTAATTCTGATATTGCTTGTTCAAGTAAATTATTAAGATTAGTATGTGTAAATTTTAGCTCTATTTTTTCTAATTCTGCTCGCGAAAATAAATCAAAATCATTGACAATTTTCTTTAAAAGATCAACATTCTTATCGATATAGCCAAATAATTCATCAATTTTTTGTGGAGACAAGTTTTTTCCAAAGCTTTTATATGTTTCTAAGGAAAGATTAATGGTAGAAAGGGGATTCCGTAATTCATGAGAAATAAATGAGATTAACTGGTTTCTCATGTTATTAAACCTAATATGATCTGTTATATCATGTAATTCTATTAATAATCCATAAGGCTTATCATCTTCTTTTAGAAACATTAGTTTAGAGGTTAATTTGATCCATAATTTTTCAGGTTGTATTTCAATTTCATATGTTTTTTCTCGGGGGTTCTGAATCAACTCTTTTAGATATGTTAAGAGAATTGAATCATCGGATCTTCCCTCTATATTGTCATTAACTTTAAGATCTCGATTTATCTCCTTGGAATAATATTCTTTGAATTTTTTATTAATTAATTGGATATGTCCATCTAATCTTATCACAAGAATACCATTTGGTACGGTTTCAATGAAAAGCTCTAGCTCTTGATTTGCTTTGCGTAAATTTGTGCTAGTTTTTTCTAATAATAAGTTTTTTTTCGTTAATTTTCTTTGAAGGTTTACTAATTCATTGTTTAATTCTGAAAATTTTTCATAATATTTCTCATTAGAAGCTTTTCTGTTGAAGATGGCAATATTCTCTTTAGTTTTCTCTCTTATTTTACTCACTTGCTCTGAAACAATATTCATAATGTCCTTGATATATTCCGCATCGAGAGCATGATCGGAAGAGAATCCGATTATTAAAATTTTTTCTTTTAATATAAACCCCCCAAAATGTAATGCATAAATTTCTTTGCCTTTCCTAATCTCGAGATCTTTATTAAAAGCATAATTTTTTTCTACTATTTCCATAAGTAATTTTATGAATTTTTGAGAAGAATCTAAATTGAATAAACTAGATTTAGCGATATCTCCTTCAGTTTCTTGTAAAAAATTCTTACTATCAAATAAAACTTCCAAAAGTTGACCTTCAAAATTTACCAAAAATATTAAAACTTGATCAGTTTGTTTCGAATACATGTTTATGAACCTGAAGTTAAAGATCCTCCAATTTTAACTGCTTCAATTGCATTTTTTGCAAATCCGTCAGCACCAATTCTTTTCCAAAGATCGGGAATCAAATTAAATGGATATCCTCCCACTATTACTTTCACAGCTTTAGCTTCTGAGCTTTTAATTTTTTGTATTAATTTTTCCACTAAAGATATGTGCTTCATTAAAGTAGCTGAAACGCCTAAAAGATCCGCATCTTTTAAGACTAAATAATCGATTATACTGCCCATAGGTGTGTTCGCTCCGAGATAATAAGTATCCCATCCTTCCATTTCAAAAAAATCAGCAACCATGCGAATACCTAATTCATGAAGTTCATTACTAATACATGTAGCAACCATAGTTTTATCAACTTTTTCGGTGCTAAGGATTCTTGGATATAGGCTAGAGATTATTGATTGTGTACATGCAGTTCCATAATGTTCTTGGGCTACACTAATTTTATTAGTTTGCCATAACCGACCAATCTCATATTGGACGGGTTGAAAAATCTCTAAAAAAACCTCTTTAATAGGCTTTCCTTCAGATATAATTCTTAAAATCATATCATTTGCTTCACGTCTTTCAGCAGCCAGAAGATGTTTTAAATATTTTTCCGCTATTGCATTTTGGATATAAGTCTTTTTAATTATTTCTGAATCAATCGGTTTTTCTTGAGTTAATAAATCAATTCCCGCATCGATATATTTTAAAGACAATTCCCTATTATTTTCTTCGAGTTTCTCATTCAATATCGTTTTCATACAGTTTAACGCTAATACCAATTGCTTCTTCGGAATACCTCTAGATTCCAAAACAGAATTGGTCCAATTGATATATCTTACAAATAGTCCTTCATTTTCTATATATATTGCTTCAGCCAAATGTTCAAGGTGATATTTTAAGTCTTGAATACAAATGTTTTCCATTTCTTTGGTATAGATGGAAACCAGAGAAGGATTAGCTTTGAAAATTTGAATCATAATATCTTCTGCTAAGGAACTCTTCTCTTCTAGTAAATCTCTGTAAATCAGCTTATTCAAATTTTTCATTCAATAACCCTTAAAATATATTTCTTATTTAATTATTTCTAAAAGCTAATTCAAAAAAAAAAATTTCCTATATATTTCCTATACATATCCTATTTAATTATTTCTAAATGCTAATTCAATAAAATATTAGCGTTTATTGAAAATAAGACCGAACTTTATAGTTTCCATAAAACTTGAATTTAATTTAATAGAACAATAGAATATAAAATGATTAGAATCTAATACTCCTTTGGGATATTTAGATAAAGAGATTTATAAAATTTATAAAAACTTTACAATCAAATAACTTAATCAAAAGAAGGAAGCTATTCTTCAAAATACAGTGTATTAGCAGTTTTTCTTACGCCATAATCTTCTCCTATCTCTAAAGCATTCTTCCAGATATTATCATCTAATTCCTTGTCTTCTTTAAGATTTAATTTCTCTCTCACCGCTTGGATTATGGAGTGCCGGGTGATTTGCTTATTTGTTTTACTCTTTTCTTCGATATAAGATTGTACTGCCACTTCTATTTCCAATTTTAAAAAAATCAATTTTATGTCTGATTGAATTTGGTGCACTATAGATTTGTCAAGAAACCCCCCATTCTGATCTTTGGAAATACCTTCTTTAGACCTTTCCAATAATTCCTTTGCCTTTCCAATAAATTTCTCAGCATTCTTTATTCCAATACCCTTTAATTTCTCAAGTTCACTAATAAGTGAGAGCGCCAATTGCTCTACTGATTTAATGTCGGCGTTTTCCAACTTTTCTAATAGTTTCTTGCCTATGCCTTTTACATCATTAATCTCATAAGAGTCCATAATACAAAATATACCCTCGTTTTTTCAACAATTCCGATAATCTTCTTTATCTAATATTAAATTGATTACCAAAATTAATATATATTACGGAAAATTGAAGCACTTACTCATTGTTAAGATCTTGAGATGTATTTCTGCTCAAAAAGTGATATTTAAATATTCTAAGGATCGAAGGCTTAATTTTTTATAAAAAAAAAATAGTAAATATAAAAAAAAAATTATAGATATGTTTAAATTGTTGGAT
>CAZZIC010000089.1:0-16734 GCA_964653985.1 uncultured archaeon
AAAGATTTCATTAAAAGTTTCTGGCAAAAATCCATTTTTAGCAATAATTTTATCACACATATTCTTGGACCCTTCTTGATCATAATTTTTGGTATAATCTAATCAATAAGAAGAATCATTTTTGTTCAAAATTGATATAAAATAAGGATAATTCTTCTTAATCATGAGAATTTTTTCCGTAAAATTACCGATTATCAGAAAAAACGAAAATTTCTTAGATATCTTTATAAAGTTTCTCCAAGAACGCGGAGAGAACTTGGAGGAAAGAGATATTGTAGTAATTTCAGAGAAGATTATTGCTGTATCTCAAGGAAGAGTTCAAAAATTGGATGAGATCAAAAATATTTCAGAGAAAGCTAAGAAACTTGCCAAGAAATATGAGATGGATAAAAGAATAGTTGAGTTAATTTTACGAGAAGCAACGATGATTTTAGGAGGGCTTAAGCATGTCCTTCTAGCAAAAGTAGATGATTTTCTAATAGCAAATGCGGGGATTGATCAATCTAATGCAGGTCTTGGAAATGTTGTATTACTACCGGAGAATCCAAAAAAAGTTGTGTGGAGTTTTTGGGATAGATTAAGAGAAGAGTTCAAAATAGATGATTTAGGGGTAATTATATCCGATTCGAGAGTTCAACCCTTAAGAAAAGGCACCATTGGAATCGCATTAGCCACGGCTGGGTTTGAACCTATAGAAGATGTAAGAGGTCAAAAAGATTTGTTCGGGAGAGAAATGCAAATAACACTAAGAGCAATTGCAGATGATTTAGCTAGTGCAGCACAGTTTGTCATTGGAGAAACAAACACTCAAACACCAATCGCTGTAATTCGAGGCGCACAAGTAGAATTTACGGAAAATCCACAATTAGACACCGAAATGCCCCCAGAGGAGGATCTCTATATGAATATCTTCAGTAAATTTTTACTTAAAACGCATAAAGAAAAATTCGATAATGGAGAGTTACTTTAACTACTCTTTTTAGGCATTCTATAAGGTAATTTATAGGAAAAAGAACAATTTTTTAATATTTCATAAATTCTTTTAGAATGAATATGAACGATTCAAAATTTACAACAATCAAAGAAGCGATAGAAAAAGGCTCTGATAAAGTACATTTAAGGGGTTGGGTTTATAGAGAGAGGAAATCCAATAAATTCATTTTTATCGTTTTAAGAGATCATACAGGCATTATACAATGTGTCATTAAGAAAAAACAATCACCCGATATCTTCGAACAAGCTCAAGAGTTAACCGTTGAGTCGTCAGTCAAAGTATCTGGAACTTTAAAAAAGGATGACAGAGCCCCTACGGGTTATGAAGTTGCTGTGGAAGATTTAAAAATTGTCCAAATTTCTGAACCCTTTCCAATAACGGAATATCAATCCCAAGAATTACTTTATGATAAGAGACATTTATGGTTAAGATCACGTGAAATGACAGCGATTTTAAAAATAAGACATACTATAGTAGGCGCGATCCATGATTTTTTCAGAAAAAATGGGTATTACGAATTCAATGCCCCCATTTTCCAACCAATGATGTCAGAAGGAGGAGCTACACTATTTGAAGTCAAATATTTTGAAGATAAAGTATATTTAACTCAATCATGGCAATTATATGCAGAAGCAGGTATTTTTTCATTAGGAAAGATTTATAACATGGGTCCAACATTCCGTGCTGAGAAGTCAAAAACATCAAGACATTTATCAGAATTTTGGATGGCTGAGATGGAAGCTGCTTGGATGGAACTAGATGAGGTCGTTGACGTTGCTAAAGATGAGATTAGATTCATAATAAACGAAGTTTTGAAAAAGAATAAAAAGGAGCTTGAAATTTTAGAGAGAGATATTGGGAAATTAGAGCATTATGCTTCAGAAGAATATCCAACGATTAAATATAAAGAAGCTTTAAAAATCCTTAAAGAGAAATACAATATGGATGTTCCTTGGGGGAAGGATTTAAGAACATTAGAAGAAGAAAGAATAGCGGATCATTTTGGAGCTCCCGTTGTAGTCACTCATTACCCAACAGAAATAATGGGCTTCTATAAGCCTCCAAGTGATGAGGATCCGGAAGAGGCTTTATGTTTCGATATGCTGGCTCCAGAAGGTTATTGTGAAATAATCGGTGGTTCTCAAAGAAGCTTAGATATTGAAAATATGACTAAAAGATTAGAAGCAGAAGGGGAAGATGTAAAAACCTATGAATGGTATTTTGATTTAAGAAAATATGGAAGTGTTCCACATTCAGGTTATGGTGTAGGTGTAGAGAGAGTAGTTTCATGGATTTGTGGTCTAGATAACATTAAAGATGCTATACCATTCCCTCGAACAATGCTTAGAAAAGAACCTTAATACTTCTTTATTTTATTAATTCAATTAAATATTCTCTTTAGTTTTAAGTTCATAAACTTCTAAATTTAATAGAAATCCTAAAACTATGTTAATTTCAGTCAAATTTTTTAGAAATTCTTAATTTATAATAAGAATATATTTTTGGAAAACTCATTTTGAATCAACCTTATAAAAGGGATAATTTCATGGAGCCATATAATTACACAGCATATGAATTAATCGAAAAAATTCAAACTCGAGAGGTCACTATCGAAGAAGTTATTCATCGTTTCTACGATAGGATAGAAAAAACTGAGAATAAGATTAATTCCTTCATACAACTCTATAAAGAAGATGCCATACAAAAAGCAAAAGGGTTGGATAAAAGATTAAAGAATGATGAGAAGGTTGGACGTCTTTGTGGTCTCCCCGTTGGTATTAAAGACTTAATTTCTATTAAGAATAAGCCTACAACATGCGGATCTAAAATTTTAGAGGGATATAAACCCCCTTTCAATTCAACTGTAATTAAAAAACTTATTGAACAGGACGATGCTATTATAATAGGAAGTACAAACATGGATGAGTTTGCTATGGGTTCCTCCACTGAAAATAGCGCTTATGGACCGACTCATAATCCTTGGAATTTAGATTATGTTCCTGGAGGATCAAGTGGAGGGTCAGGATCATCTGTTGCTGCAAGACAAGTCTTAGCTTCATTAGGTAGTGATACAGGAGGGAGTATTCGTTGTCCCGCTTCATACTGTGGAGTCACAGGTTTAAAACCAACATACGGCAGAGTTTCTAGATATGGTTTAATTGCTTATGCAAATTCCTTAGATCAAATAGGTCCCATTACATCATGTATTTATGATGCTGCTCTAATCCTAGAAATTATTGCTGGTTATGATGCGCGAGACTCCACGAGTGCTAAAATCCCCGTAGAAAAGTATACTGAAAATTTAGAAAAGGATATTATGGACAAAAGAGTTGGAATTCCAGAAGAATTTTTTGGAGAGGGATTGGATAATGACGTGAGAGATGAAACACAAAAATCTATTAATCTATTGGAGGATTTAGGAGCGAAGACAATAAAAGTATCGCTTCCACACTTAGAATATTCTATCCCAACCTATTATTTAATCGCCATGAGCGAAGCAAGTTCTAACCTCGCTCGTTTTGATGGATTAAGATACGGAAAAATGACGGAAGAGGTTTCTGGGGATATATTTGAGATTTTTAGTAGGACCAGGAAAGAACGATTCGGGAAAGAAGTTAGGAGAAGGATTTTACTTGGTACCTACGCTCTTTCGGCAGGATATTATGACATGTTCTATATGAGAGCCTTAAAAGCCAGAACATTAATTCGAGATGATTTTGGAAGAGCGTTTAAAAAGTGCGATGTTTTAATCTCCCCGACTATGCCTACAACAGCGTTTAAGATTGGTGAACTTGTTAAAGATCCTTTAAATATGTACTTGATGGATATTCTTACATGTCCAGTAAATCTTGCGGGCCTTCCAGCCTTATCGATTCCATGTGGGTTCGATGAAAATTCATTGCCTATTGGAGTACAATTAATTGGGAATTATTTTGACGAAAAGTCGATATTGAATATAGGATATAAACTAGAACAACAATTAGGAATTTATAGAAAAAAACCATCGGTTCCCTGAGGGAAAAAAGAATGAAAAAAGATAAATTTGAGGTAATTATAGGGCTTGAAATTCATGTTCAATTAACAAATCTTAAGACGAAGCTATTTTGTAGTTGTAGTAGTGATTATCGTGATGCAGCCCCCAACTCGCATGTTTGTCCAATCTGTCTTGGTTTACCCGGTTCATTACCTGTTATAAATAAAAAAGCTATTGAATTTGCTACAAGAATGGCGTTAGCTTTAGAAGCCGAAATAAATGAGACTTTTTGGTTTTTTAGAAAAAACTATTTTTATCCTGATCTCCCAAAAGGGTTTCAAATAACCCAATATAATAAAGCGGGAGGGAAGGCTTTTGCCGATGGGGGGTATATCACAATAAAACTCAATGATCATAAAAAAAATATTGCGATTGACAGAATTCACTTAGAAGAAGATCCCGCAAGATTAATTCATAAAGGAAGTATTGCCACATCACCCTATACATTAGTCGATTATAACAGGTCGGGAATTTCATTAATTGAAATTGTTACAAAACCAGTTTTAAAAACACCAGAAGAAGCAAGAGAATTTTTAAATCAATTAAAATCAATTGTTCAATATTCTGGAATTGCTAACTTGGATTTAGAAGGTTCTGTTCGAGTTGACGCCAACATTTCAATTAAAGGATTCAACAGAGCTGAAGTAAAAAACATAAATAGTTTTAAGGAAGTAGAACGAGCATTAAAGTGGGAGATTCAAAGACAAAAAAACTTAATTAAACATGAAAGGCAAATAGAGCAAGAAACAAGACATTGGGATGAAACTAATAGGATTACGATATCATTGAGAAAAAAGGAATTTGAAAAAGATTATAGATATTTTCCAGAACAAGATCTGGTTCCTATTGAATTAGACTCTGATTTTATATGTAGAGTGGAGGCAGTCTTACCCGAAATGCCTAATGAGAGAATAAAACGCTTTCAAGAGGGATATGAACTCTCTGAATTCGAATCAGAAATCTTAGTACTGGATAAACCTTTAGCAGACTTCTTTGAACGAGCGGTTAAATCTTGTGATTCAATAAGAGAAGATGAATTTAAACTATTAAGTAATTGGCTTAAAGGAGATATTTCAAGATGGCTGAATGAAAATAATAAAAGTATTGATGAGACAAAACTAAAACCTAAGGAACTTGTAGACTTAATCAAATATATTGAAAGTGGTAAGATAACCGGAAAAATAGCGAAATCTTTTATAGATGAATTAATTCAAGGGACTCCAGTATCCAAAATAATTAAAAAGTCAGGGAAAAAAAGAGTAGCAGACAAACAAAAATTACAAGAATTTGCTAAAGAGGTAATCCAAGAAAATCCTGGAATAGTTGATGATTATCAAGAAAATCCGAGAGCAATTGAAGCTTTAATTGGAAAATGTATGCAGAAAACAAAAGGGCAAGCAGATCCGTCTATAACAAGGAAGATCCTACAAAATTTGTTAGAAAAATAGGTATAATTTTATTAAAAAGTAGAAAAAAAGATTTTTATAATTCTTGCTCTATT
Organism: uncultured archaeon; assembly: GCA_964653985.1. Classification (GTDB taxonomy): domain Archaea; phylum Asgardarchaeota; class Lokiarchaeia; order Sigyniarchaeales; family SOKP01; genus CAZZIC01. The sequence goes on from CAZZIC010000089.1 coordinate 5,530, forward strand.
GCTTTGGAGGCTGCTCCAAGTTTTAATTGAACAATACCTTGTTTAGCTTGAGTTGTAGTGATGATTGTTAAGATATTTCCCTTGACTTCAGAAAAAAGGATTCTCCCATTCCCACTTTCAATTGTAGCATTTTTGAATTCTCCTTGCTCTAACTCCTTTGTGGCCCTTTGAGATGCTTTAAGGATCAAAGTTACCATTGCCGCAACTGCTTCAGGGTCAACCCACCCAGGTAACGCACTACCAATAATAAGACCAAACTTTTCGATAAGACATGCTCCATGCACTCCTTTTATTGCTTTTAAACTTTCAAGAGTTTCATTTACTTTTTCGCTCATAAGTTGACTTTCCTCACATTTATCTTTTATTCCTAATGATCTATTTTTTTAAAAATTTAGAAATTTGTTTGATAAATCAATTAATTGTTATGTAAAACTTAATATCTTTAACCTATAAAAATTTTAATATTTATCCAAAAGATAACGAATCGCAATATTAAAAGACATTATCATCTCAGAAATTATAAATTCAAATATTAATATATAGATTTTATAATATTTATATTTCATATCTCAAAAAAGATTAAAGTGACATAAAAATGAAATTCTTGAATAAAGATAAAAATCAAGGCCCTAGTTTAGATGAACTCAATAGACGAATATTAGATGAGACATTATTCGGAACAAGAACATTAAATAAACTTGTTAATGATTACATTGATGGAAACCTTAATGAGGAAGATTTGGATAAAGTTACTGATTCAGAACACCGTGCTGATAGATTAAAAGAGAAATATATTAAGTTATTATTCGAAGATAAACGAGCATTACCATTTTTAGTTGAAGATAGATTCAAAATGATTACCACCTTAGATAAGTTGAACAGTAGAGCAGAATATGTAGCAAGATTTCTTGAAATTATGCCCTTTGAAGTCTATGATGACATTAAAGAAGATTTTAAAGAATTAACAGACTTGTGTTGCCAAACGGTAGAATATTTAATAGAATGCATGGAACTTATTGAAGAGAGTTTTGATGAAGCTTATGAAAAGACTTTTGAAGTACAATCTTTAAGAAGAAAAGCAAGAACAATTAATTTTAACTTACTTGAAATAATATTCAAAAAAACGGATAATTCAACTCGCATATATTTGATTAGCAAATTAATTAGAGGAATTTATGATATTATAGCATGGGCGGAAGATCTAGCAGATTATCTGAGAGGATTAATAATAAAATATCCTAGTAAATAGGAGGAGAGGAGATGGAGTTCGTAATACTACTTACATTTGTTTTAATATCCATTCTTATTTCCTTTGCAATCGGAAGCAATGATGAAACATTTGCCACAGTTAAAGGAGCTAAGATACTTTATATGAAAGAAATTCTTATCTTAGCTACGGTGTTGGCAATTGCTGGTGCGTTTTTTCTTGGAAGAAGTGTAAGTGAAACTGTTGGAAAAAATCTTTTGTTTATAAACTTGGATAATGCTATTGTATTAACCATCCTAATCTCTACGGCAAGTTGGTTGATCATCTCCTCAGCCTTAAAACTACCCATTTCCACTACACACGCTACAATAGGTTCAATAATCGGTGTGGGGCTTCTTCTGGGAGGCAGTGGGGGTGTAAATTGGCTACAAATCATAGAAATGAGTTTATGGTGGATTTTATCTCCCGTTTTCGGATTTGTTGCAAGTTATTTTACCTATAAACTTATACAAAAGTTTGTTATAAATAGATTAGATGGTTTGAAAGACTTCGAACGAAATGAAAAGATTTTTTCATATATTTTATTAGGTGTAATCTGCTGGACTGCCTTTTCAAGAGCTGGAAATGATAGTTCTAATGCGGTAGGAATTTTAGTTGGTGTAGGCATGGATATAGATTTTGTTCTTATCTTAACGGGGATTAGTATTTCGATAGGCATTATTATTTTAGGCAGAGGAGTAATTGAAAATATTGGAAATATTACTGAATTGCATCCAAGTACTGCATTTGCAGCTCAAATTCCCACAGCAATTATATTATTCATTGGAACCATCCTTGGAATTCCTTTATCGGGATCACATATGCTGGTGGCATCACTCGTCGGGTTGGCAAAAGCTCGACGCGCTCCAACAGAGAAAGGGTTATGGAAAGTAGTTTTAGTTTGGATTATAACTTTCCCAATGGCAGCTGTATTTTCATTGGTTTTATACTTTCCGCTAAATTCTCTCTTTTAAATTCTTTTAAAGTTTTTTTTCTTTTTGTTATTTTTAACCTATTATATCCATTATTAAGTAGTTATTTTTATTCTTGAAAAATTGGATTATAAACTTTAAATAATACGTAATAAACCTTTTAAATGTACAACTAAATTTGAAAAAATTACAAGATAATGTGAAAAAGTAATGAGTAAAGAACCTGAACTAGAGGAAGTAACTATTGGCTTCAGTTGGTGGTAAATTATTCAAAAGAAGTACTTGTGCTCGAAGATGGTAAACTAATAGCAAAACTCCCCACTTATGAATTTCTAAAAAATAAAGAATTACAAAAAAGAGCTGCATATAGATTTTAATAGCAACCTAATATTGTTAAAAAGATCTTAATTTTAAAAACATTATTACTCTATTACCTTTTTACGTGGTCTGTCCCATCTTCGGATAATAATTTTAATACTTCGTCAACACTAACGAGATTGATGTCTCCTTGAATAGTAAGTTTTAACGCAGAGGAGGCAATCGCAAAATTTATCACACTTTGGAGATCAGTATCTTCTTTAAGTAATTTAAATATGGCACCCCCGACAAAAGCATCCCCTCCGCCAATTCTATCTAAAATCGGTAGTATTTCAAATTCTTTAGATTCATAAAATTCCTTATTTTTGAGGACAAATGCCTTAATAATATTGTGAGTTGCTGAAATGGACTTACGTTGGGTTAGAAATATGTATTCCAAATTAGGAAACCTTTTTTGTATATCTGTAGAAAGGTTTTTATGTAGATCGTAATCATTTGAGCTAGAATTTTCAGGTTTTTGAGAGACTCCAAGCATTAATTCTACACTTCCTTTATTCCCAATCAATATATCACAATAATTAATTAATTCAGGCATAACTTCTTTAGAATCTTTTCCATAATTCCATAATAGATTCCTATAATTTAGATCACAAGAAATTTTTATTCCTTGGCTTCTGGCTTCCTTTAATGCATTTATCGTGATGTTCACTAAGGTTTGTGAAAGCGCTGGAGTTATTCCCGACCAGTGAAACCAATGTATATCTTTAAATATATTCCTCCAATTGAACTCTCCACTTTGAGCTAAGCTAATGGACGAGTTTTCTCTATCATAAATTACATTGCTCGAGCGAAGAGAAATACCACGTTCTAGAAAATATATCCCTAACCGATTTTTATCCTTTTTTATCTGTGAGACATCCATTCCAAACTGCTGAAAGAATTGGATACAAGCCTCTCCTATTTTATTATTAGGAACCTTTGTAATGATTTTAGCGGGAATACCAAATCTTGAAAGACATACAGCAACATTTGCTTCACTTCCTCCATAAACAGCATCAAATGAGCTAGCTTGAATGAATCTCTGATGATCGGGAGGCGACAACCGAAGTAAAATTTCACCAAAAGTTGCTACTTTTTTATTCATATTGTTTCATTTTTAATTGATTTTATATATAGATGAGTTAGGATTATTATTGAAATATTTGGATTTTTAAGATTCTAAAAAAGGTAATTTTTCGCTAAGTATTTGACAAAATATTCCAAAAAATAGCTCAATTTGAAGAGTAATTACTCTTAGGTAAATTTCTTTATAAATTTCTCCTATAATTTATAAATTGATGTTCACAAATGCATAAATATTTATAAAATAATCAAAATATTAATTTTAGAATAAACAGTACAAAACAGCTTTATGTGAGTATATTGAGAAAAGAAGTAGAAAATGCTAAAGAAGTGTTTAAGCACGCTTTTGATGTGCTAGATGATTTTTTTGAAGAGAGAAAAAAAGATATTATTGAGGAAAAAGATAAACATTCGAAAAAAGGAACAGTTGCGCTTATTAAATTTTCCAAAAGTTTTCTTGGAAAAACAGATAAGATCCATTTCAGAATTTTAATAGGGAGAAAGAAGACGTGGGGGGATAGAATCTATGAAGCAATATATTTGGGAGATAAGGATAAACCCTATATATACTATTTTAAAGTGAAAAGAGATAAAGCTCTTGATAAGATAATAAAAGACTTTTATTTCCCAGATTGGGAGGGCTATAAAAAGTATGAAGAATTTAGCTCCTTAGATGATTTTTTAGAAGATGCATATAAGAACGGCATTTATTATAAAGGGAAAAAAGTCAAGAAAGTAGCGGCACTGGAAGCATTAGTTGATGGAGTGACAAGATCGATGGAAGCAATTGGTGAAGAAGTCAAAGAAGAGAAAGGTGTTGATAATGAAACAATTAAAAAGATCGCAAAAGTAGTAGCAATAGCAGCAATTTCAACAATCGTATCCGCTACTTTAACTCCCGCGGCGGGTGTTGTGGTTCAAGAAATTGCAAGTGGTGGGACAATTTCAAGTCAATTAATTAGCCAAGCAACCGACATTGCTGTACAAGGTGCGAAAAATCTGGTGGATCCGACACAACTGGCCAAAAAAGTGGTCTCAAAAACAATTACTAAAGGCTTAAAATTACCTGTCTCAAGACAAGGATAAATTAATTAAAGTATATCCTCGATTAAGAATAATAAAAAAAAAGAGAATTTTCTCATTTTAATCTCTATTTACTCATTTTAATCTCTATTTACTCATTTTAATCTCTTAAGATATTGCTTCGAATAAATCTAAATATTTCTCCACATGCTTTATTAATAGAAAATTTTCCTTAACTTTTTCTCTGCCCTTTTTTCCCATCTCTTTAGCTTCTTCTGGATGTTTCAAAATATAGAGAGCCTTTTCGGCTGCCTCTTGAACATTATCAACTAAAAATCCATTCACTCCATCCTCGATTTGAAGCTTAATACCACCAACATTACCTCCAATTACTGGAGTTTCTTTCCATAATGCTTCGGTAACAGTTAAACCAAAACCTTCTTTAATAGATTTTTGGAAAATCACATCAGAAATTTGCTGAAATGCGTTTACTTCTAAAGAAGCCACACCATCTAGATTTGATAAGATATGAATATGGGGATCATCTCTTGCATAACTCTTTGTTTTCTCTAACCAATCCATTCCCTCTGGATCATCGGTGGCTAAGCTTCCAATCAAAACCAAACGACATGGAATTTCTTCTTTTACAATACGATACGCATCGATTACACCTAAGGGATCCTTCCAAGGGTCAAACCTAGATACTTGAGTAATCATTGGAAGGTCCATAGGAACAAATTTTTCAACTACTTTTTTCGCAGTTTTTTCTTCCAGAGGTTTGTTTTTCACAGCAAAAGGGTCAATTGAGGGAGGAATTTCGAAGAGATTATAATTGACTCCATCTCGAGCATATATTTTTCTGGTGAAGACTTGAGCATCATATTTCGGAATAAAGTCAGAAACTAAATTCCAAGCCTGTGGATTAGGGTCTGAAGTATCAATATGGCATCTCCAGATCCACTTACCTTTTCGGTCTCCGGCATGTTCTATCACCGGACATGGTTGTGGATCATGAATAATTACGAAGTCCCCTTCAGGATGCACTTCTTCGTATGTATTTTTTGCTTGATTTAGATAAAGAGCTATTTCCTCTTTTGAAAAGGATATATCCCTGTTTCCTTGTAGAGCATTATGCATTTTCTTTGAGATTTCAAAAAATTCGTCTGGGGCGCTAAATATTTCCCATTGGGGGTCTAATCCTAACTCTTTCATGAGAGGAATCATATTATCTAAAATTTCTGCCACACCCCCTCCAAATTTTGTTGAATTAAGGTGAAAGACCCTTTTATTCAAGAATTTTTTTGCTTTATTTCTAATAGAGTTGACAGCTTCTACTCCTAAGAGGGATTCATATTTTTTTAAAATAGATTCTGAGTCGGTCATTTTATATCACGATAGTAATAAAATCGTAATGAAAGTTAATACTTCAGAATTTAAATAATTGATAACTATTATTTATTTATCGATAATTGATAATATCATCATATTGTTATATTATAGAAATTAAAACAAAACTTTATAAAGAATTTTTGTGTATTTTTGAATAACTCACTTTTCACTAAACGAAAAGCGAATGTAAATCTAATAAAAAGTGAAAGAAGATGAAAAAAATAAATAACAAGGCTTTAATGGCATTGTTTGGATTAAGTTTTCTTTTGTTTGGCTCGTTCTTTTTCATGCCAATGGCTATGGCGACGCCAAATACCTCTCAAGATGTAGAACTAACTATCGCCGTTACTAATCAACAAGCGCCAGGAGTAAGGGGTGTAATCGATGAGTTTTTGGCTTCTGATTTGGGAGACGGAGTATCTGATGTTTCTGTAGTATCCACAGGAGAAACCGCAGATGATCAGCTAAGTTATATCTCAACAAGAATGTCAGCGCAAGATACTGAATTGGATGTCGTAGGTATAGATACTGTTTGGACAGCAAGTTTTGCTGATAACGGTTGGATTGTGAACTTAGATAGTAGACTTTCATCAGGTGAAATGGATGATTATGCCAGTGGAATGGTTGCGTCTGGTACTTATGATGGAAGTGTATGGGCATATCCTTACTTCATGAATTTAGGTATTTTATATTATCGAAATGATCTCTTAACTAAATATGGATATACTGAAGCTGATATTGGTACTTGGGAAGATTTAAAGGTTGTTGCTAATGATATTTTAGAACAAGAAAATGACGATGATCTCGTAGGATATTTAGGCCAGTTCGATAATTATGAGGGCGGTACAGTAAATTTCATGGAATGGATTGGTTCTAATGGTGTAACAGATATCTTTGATTCAGAGGAAAATCCTGATCTTACTCAAACAGGAGTTAATGAAGCTTTAACGTTCCTAAAGGGATTAATTCCTCCAGAAGGAACAACTGATCTAATAGATACAGATTATATCATTCCAAGAGATGCTTTGACCTTTAATGAAGGTTCTTCACAAGAAGTTTGGCTAGCTGGAAATGCAATCTTCATTCGTCAATGGACCTATATCTATGGTCTCTCAGAAGATGAGAATCTAGATTTTGGTGTAGCTACACTTCCCGTATTTGAAGGAGCTACAAATGCTAAATCATCAGCAGTTGGAGGGGCATTATTATCGATCTCAGAATTCAGTCAAAATAAAGATGAAGCTATGAACTTAATTAAGTTCTTAGGTGATAAAGAAGCTCAAACATTTGAACTTACCAACTTATCTAACTTTCCAGCATTGAAATCAGTTTATTCTGACCTTCCATCTGGTTATGAATGGGTTAGTGAATGGGAAGATCAATTAGATTTGACTTTAGCTAGACCTGTTCATCCGGAATATCCAAGCATGTCCTCTGAAATCTCAAACTACTTCAATCAAATAATTAGCTGTGATTTAACGGTAACTAATGGATTAGAGACTATGCAAAGTAGAGTTGAGGGGGCTATTGCTCCAGCACCTGCTATTCCAGCATATCCTCTGCCTTTACTTTTAGTTGCTATAACCGCAGCAATTGGATTAGTTGCCATTTTGACAAAAAAACGTTATTAAAGCCATCTATCAAAAATAACATTTTAAAATTTTAACTACTATTTTCTTTTTTTATTTTCAAAATACTTTAATTTAAATAATAAAACTCTCTTTTACAATCTCCTTTAATGAAGCTAAAAGTTTATAGAAAAGTTAGATAAATCTATGAGTTGTCTTTATTCATATTTTGAGTAAACTATAAGAACGAAATTATTTTTAGAGTTAAATTTCAAGATATATTAATTCATTAATCTTCACATCTTCCATTATTTATTAACAAAATCAATAAATTATAAATAGTAGTTTATTATAATTACAATCATTAAATTTCGTTAATTTAAACAATAAAATATCTTAACTGATGAGCTAAATGTTAGAAAGTCCTAAAACAGAAATGAAATTAAAAGAAAAAGCGAAAAAACAAGACAAACCACCATCAAACACAAAATTCATTATTTCAATTATTTCGCCCGCATTAGTTTTATCTGGGATTGCGATTTTGTTCCCAATAATCACTGGAGTATTTATTTCTTTTACGAATAGCGGAGGGCAGAATTTTCTTGGTGATAGACTTACTTTATTAAACTACTACCAAATTTTATTTTATGGACCTGGGAATATCGCTCAAGATTTCTGGAGATATACTTATCAAACTCTTTTTTTTGCCGGTGTTTCACTTTCTTTGGAATTTGGGTTAGGATTGCTTTTCGCCATCCTCTTAAATAAAGAGTTTCGTGGAAGAGGGTTAGCCAGAGCAACCTTGCTAATTCCTTGGGCAATTCCAACGGTAGCAAGCGCCACGATATTTAGATTTGAGATTTTCGCGTCAGTATTAGAATTTGGACTGGTAAATAGCATTTTAAATTTGCTGGGAGCAAATCCAATAAGCTTTTTTGGAACAGATGCAAATACCTTATTTTTTATGCCCGTACTAGTACCTTTCAGTCCTTTTATTTCCGAAGTACCAATTAAAATGACCATGTTTACGGCGATATTCGTCGATGTTTGGAAAACGACTCCTTTCATAACTTTATTGATTCTCGCTGCATTACAGATCCCATCAAGAGATCTTTACAAAGCTGCCGAAGTAGCAGGAGCAAGTGGATGGCAGAGATTTAAGTTTATAACATGGCCTTTAATTTTGCCTGGGATAGGAGTGGCAATCGTATTTCGTTTAATGAACGCTTTAAGAGTGTACGCAGCCATCGTAGTTTTTAATGACCCCTCCGTATATTCCATGACCTATCAAGCCGTCAGATTATGGCAAAGAACTGAATATGGCTTAGCATCTGCTGTTGCGGTGATATTATTCGCGATTATTATAGGTATAGTTTTTTATATTCTTAAAAAGACACGTGGTGGAGTGGAAGTTGAGGAAGAAGAAAGAAAAAAAGCAGAAGTAGGAGCCATATATACAGAAGCAGAAAGCAGAAAAACTGAGATGGAAAAAGAATCAAAAGAAATAGTGGGGGATATAAAATCAGCGGCTGAAAAAAGGGCATTGGAAGGTTTATCTAAAAGCGAATTAGCATGGAAGGCAAGAAAAAGATACATCAAGAAATTCTTATTTATTATTGGTGTAGTTTTTCTTATTCTCTGGTGCGCCAGTCCTTTTATTTGGATTGTTATAAGATCGTTTAGAAATCCATATATCCGACAGACCACTTTTGAATTGTTTCCTCAACATATTTCATTAGGTGCATATGCCGTCGTCTTACAGGAATCTGAATTTACTGGAGTTACCTTCGGAAGGGCATTACTTAACAGTGCGATCTTATCAGGTTTGACTGTTGTTGTTGTTATTATCGTTTCTTCCTTAATTGCCTATGCTCTCGCTAAGTTTGATTTTCCAAAGAAGGAAGGTTTAGACACATACATATTTACACTAAACAGTTTGCCACCGATCATTATCATAATACCGTTCTTTATACAAATGATAGCATTTTCCGCACTAATTCCAGTTCGATTGGTAAATAATCTATTTACCTTGATTTTACCATACGCGGCTTTTAATTTACCCTTGGCTGTGTTTGTTTTAAGAGCTTTTTTCGCCGAAATTCCAGAAGAACTCTGGAAGGCAGCAAAAGTAGATGGTGCAACTAATTTCCAAATATTTCGGAAAGTTATCTTACCTTTGACAATACCAGGAATTTTTACATGCGCGATATTAGTTTTTATTTATTCTTGGAATGAATTGCTTTTTGCTCAAGTCTTCTTGACTTCAGAAATTAATCATACCGTTCCAAGAGCTATACTAAGATTCGTTGAAAATCAATTAAGTTTGCAAGCTGATTGGGATACTGATATAGCATTGATGGCTGCGACTTCTATTGCTACTGTACCCTTAGTAATCGTAGTATTAATATTTCAGAAAAAAATAGTTAGTGGTCTTACTCGAGGAGCTGTAAAAGGATGAATTATAAAAAAGAGGTTTTTAGAAAATGGTAAAAATTGTAATGAAAAATGTTGATAAATATTTTGGAAAAGTTAAAGTATTAGAAGATGTAAATCTTGAAATAAATGACAAAGAATTTATGGTTCTGGTCGGTCCATCAGGATGTGGAAAATCTACTACTCTAAATTTGATTGCGGGTCTTGAATATCCTACAGACGGTGAGATCTTCTTTGACGATATTGATGTTTCATATCTTCCTCCAAAAGATAGAAGAGTTGCGATGGTCTTCCAAAGTTATGCTTTATACCCCCATATGAATGTTAAAGAAAATATGAGTTTTTCCTTAGAGTTAGCGGATGTTGAAGAAAAGGTGATCGACCGAAGAGTTAAAAAAGCCGCGGAGATGTTAGGAATTGGGAATTTATTGAACCGTAAACCAAAAGAATTAAGTGGAGGTCAAAGACAACGTGTGGCATTAGGGAGATGTATCGTGAGAAATCCAACAGTGTTTCTTTTCGATGAACCGCTAAGCAATCTTGATGCCAAACTAAGGATTCAAATGCGAGGAGAAATCATCAAATTACAAGACAAATTGGATATCACATTAGTATACGTAACTCACGATCAAGTAGAAGCAATGAGTATGGCGGACAGGATTTCAATACTTTTTGAAGGAGAATTCCAACAAATCGGAACTCCATCCGAAGTCTATAATAAACCCAGAAATCAATTTGTTGCAGGATTCATAGGTTCTCCTCAAATGAATTTCTTTAAGTCAACATTCGATGAAACTAATAAAACGCTGATATTCGGAGAGCAAGAGTATCAATTATCAGATGAAATAGCTAAAAAAGTGGTAAAAGGAAGTTCCAAAGATGTTATTTTAGGAATTCGTCCTGAACATATGAAAATAACAACAGAACCCCATAATAATGCATATAAAGTAAAATCAACGGTTGTTGAATATCTTGGAGCAGAAACTATCATTACCTTCGAATTCCCCGATGGCATTAGTGCGATGGCATCTCATAAAGGATTTTATGAGGGTAAAATGGGAGATGATGCATATATTTCTTGGGATTTGGATTTAATACATGTTTTCGACTCAGAGACGGAATTAAATCTAATTCATAAAAAAGAACATCCTTAGAATTAAGGTGAACTGTATTC
>CAZZIC010000090.1:0-1217 GCA_964653985.1 uncultured archaeon
CCTTCAAGCGTGCTTTAAACTTAAACCCCGAAAATAAGGATATTATGATTAGAATTGGATTATCATATCGATATAAGGAGAAATATGATACAGCGATAGAATGGTATGAAAAGGTGCTCGAGATTGATCCTGAAGATGTGTTGGCATTAAATAACATCGGATATGCTTATGAATGTAAAAATCAATTTGAAAAAGCCATTGAAATGTACCAAAAAGCATTAAAAATTGAACCTAACTATGAGTTATCACTGATTAATCTTATTAAGTTGTTTAAGGAACGAGATGAATTTGAAAAAGCAATGCAAATTATTAAAAACGCATTGGAAGTAGATCCCGTAAATGCTGATAATTGGGTAGATCTTGGGTTAATCTATAACGAAATGGGACAATATGAAAAATCAATAAATGCATACAAAAAAGCAGTGAACTATGAACCAAGTAGGGTCGCCTTTAATAACTTAGGTTGGACCTATTTCAATATGAATGATTTTAAAAACGCTATTGATGTCTTTAAAGAATCTTTGAAAATTGATTGGAGGTATGATTTGCCCTATTCAAATCTTCATAAGGTATATAATTATTTTTTGGAGAATCAAGTACAAAATTGTGAATTATGGAGGGATCTCGCGGAAGCGTATTTGGTTGCCAAAGACTATAAATATGCTCTAAATGCGTGTAATAGATGTGTAAACATTGATCCCGAATTCAAGAATATAGACGTTCTTAGAAAGAAAATCTTAGATGCTAAAAGGAAGCCAGATATGAGATCTAAGCTGAATAAGATAATTGAAAGGGTTTTTTTAACTTTTTCTAAAGTAGCAAGCTCTGTACTCTGGAACGATGTAATAGGATACGTTAAATATAAAGCCCCAGAACTTGAGTTTACTAATTCAGAAATTAAGTTCGCAATATTAGACTTTATTAACAAAAATGACTTAAACATTGAGCTAAATGATAAAAGACTTATTATGCTTAAGGAGGATTTAGCGCATAATAAAAAGTTAATCATTTAAAGCACTTGATGAATAAAATTGAAGCAGTATTTTTTAATCCTAAAGCTTTATTTCAAGTAATCGATCGAGAGTATCTTCTAATCCCAATTTATTCACTTCATCATTTAATACGTTATGATCGATTTTCTCTTTATTTACATGATACAGAGTATCGAGATGGTTTTTTAGACCAGTTTTACTAAATAATTAGATAAAAGGGGCAAA
>CAZZIC010000090.1:1317-16555 GCA_964653985.1 uncultured archaeon
TATCGAGATGGTTTTTTAGACCAGTTTTACTAAATAATTAGATAAAAGGGGCAAATAGTTGTAAATTACATAAAATAGAGATAAAAAAATAATGAATTAATTAATCAAAAGAGGGATAATCTCCCTTTTTAATTCTTAGAATCTGGGCTCTTTTCTTAAGTGCTGCAACCGCTTGAACTGCTTCCTCAATGCTATGAAAAACAGGTACATTCGAAAGTTCTAATCCTTCAATAATCGAACCATATTTTTCAATATAAGGCATAAAGCAAACAACCGGTTTCCTCTCTTGCATTACTCGATTAGCAATACGTCTTCCAATTTGAAAGGTAACTGATGGAGTGTAAGGTAAGATAAGCACAATGATACACTCAATACGATCTAATCCGGATAAATATTGAATAAGATTCTCGACATCTTCATCTTTAGCGGAACCGGTAAGATCTATAGGATTACTAAATGTAGCAATACTTCTTGCGGTTTTATTAACCATTTCCTTCATATCCTCTTGTTCTTCGGCAGTGATTTCCACAGCATTTAAATCATAATGTGGTAATAAATCAGCACATATTACTCCATGACCCCCAGAAAGAGATAATATTGCCACATTACCATCTTTAATCAAAGTACTATCAAACGGTTTCTTTTTATGTGAAAGAATCTCTAATAATTTCAAATCCGTTAAAAGTTCAAGTTCTGTCGTGGGTTGTACAACCAGATATTGTTTTAAGGCAGCAGAAAGAATTTTTTCATTTCCCGAAATACTTGCAGTATGAGATTGCGTTGCTTTTTTCCCTTTTTCGGATAATCCTCCAAAAAAGGTGATTACCATATCTTCTGATTCCTTTGCATGCTTTAGAAATTCTCTACTACGCGATTTCTTAAATCCCTCCAAATAAAATGCAAGATTCTTAGTATCGGGATCATGTTTACTAAAATATTCCAATAACATTGTTTCGTCTACGACAGCACGATTCCCAATAGAGACTGCCGTTGAAACACCGATATTAATTTGATTAAATTTATGAAAGAACTGATCCACTAAAACTCCTCCAGATTGGCTAATTAAGGCGACAGTACCTTTAGGAGGGCGTGTAATCCTCTCTGTAGGCATAAATATGGTATCTAATAAAGGAGGAGTGTAAACACCGATGCAATTAGGGCCTAAAACAGCAAGATCGTTTTGAGTTGCGATTTTTACTAATCGTTCTTGACGCCTCTTTCCTTCTCCACCAATCTCAGCGAAACCTCCACTAATGATTATACACGCCGGAATACCATATTCAACACATTGTTCTACATATTCCAATGTAGCTTGGGCGGGAATCGCGATAACTAGAAGATCGGGAATTTTTGGTAATTCTTCAATACTTGTATATAATTGAACCCCTTCCACTTCTCCTCCATCGGGATGAATACCGTAGGTATAAACCTCCATTTCAAATACGTTTTTAATGAAGATAACCCTTCCCGGGCTAAGAGGATTATTTTTACTGATACCTACAACCGCCATTGATTCTGGTTTAAATAATTTTTCTAAATCCATTAAAATCAGTATTATCTATATTTTTCTTATTATGTGTAAAATCGTTCTAAATAAATCCTTGTGCCTTATATTTTATTAAATAATGCACTCTATGAGTATAAGTTTTAACGAGAAACCCATAAAAAAAGTCAAATTTTTTTTGAGTTTAGATTTATTTGAATACTTTAGCGATGGCTATACCTTTTTCACCAGCAATAGCATAAAGTAAATAAGTATTTTCCCCTTCACGAAAGATAAAAGGATCTCGTAGTTGACAGACATAATCAGATACGGGTCCTCTCTTTGAGGGTCTAATAGGTCTTTTTGCACCCTCCCAATCCTTCTCAGGGCGAACAATTTCAATTGGATCGGAGGGAGTCCACTTGAGCCAATTTTTATTAAGATCAATTATTGATAATAAAATCCGTTCAGGAGCATCCCCCACCCTCGACCAGTAGATCTCTAATTCATTACGTTCGTTATTTACTTTTACTGCTGCATGACGCATTTTATAGTTAAAGAGCATCGGTCCTCGTTTAAAATCAGTTAATCCATCTTTTGATCTATAGAAGATCCCAGGCATTCCCATTCCATAATAATATTTGTCATATCTAAACACTCGAAAATAGGGAGGATTGACCAGCACTTCTTTTTCTGCTTTAAAATTAATCCCATTCTTCGATCTAGCTACTCGGGTAACTTGAGCTCCGTTTGATTCAAGTCCGTGATAATAAATCCTAATTTCTTTTAGATTATCAATTATATGAACATCGGGAGATGCTATATGAGGTTCATTTTCTTGTAAACTCTCACTTTTTTTCATCATTTCTGGTCTCGATAGGGGGAAAAACGAGTCTTTTAAATGGAGTGACCCTTTTCTGTATATCTGCCAAGGATCTCCTAAATTTTCTGAATATGCTAATCTAATGTATTTCCCTTTATGACCTGCAAAGTATAAATAATAGTTTCCTAAAGGATTGTTGATCCACCTTGGAATTCTAATTAGAGAAGGCCCAGCAATATTAGTTCCAATAGTTTTATCCATCTCAGGGTAAATTATGGGATTCGTCTTTAGTCTTTTAATTTTTATATGATTCATTTTAGCCGTTATAATAGAATTAGGGTAATAAAATAAAAAAAAGAGATTTTTGTTAGTTTAGAGTCCTAAAGCTTTCAACTCTTGTTGAGTTTTTTCCACCTTATCTGGAGTTAGCATGTAAAACTTCCAAAAAATGAGGATCCCGATTACTAATAAAATTACCGGAACTATTCCAAAATGTAACCTTATTCCCAGTAGTGATGCATCACCGGTGGGATTTTGAGCAAAATCGGTCAAAGAATGAATGATCCCGAAGATTAAAGCCTGCATAAACAAACCTATACGGGCGAAAAATTGATATATCCCGTAAAATACTCCTTCTTCCCTCACTCCGCTTGTCACAACCGCATGGTCAATTACATCTGCCATTATAGGCTTCAACATGAGCCAAACTGCTCCAAGGCCAACACCCCAGATAATTACTTGAATAAATAACCCCATTAAATTAGGGAAAAAAGATAGAGTCGCTGAGATGATCGCTAATGTTGAGGCACCAATAATCATCACCTTCTTATTATTATTTGCCTTATGAGAATATTTCAGCCAGAAAGGAATAGACAAAACGGAACCGATAAGGAAAGCAGCTTGGATAAGCGTTTGAAATATAGATTCTTTCCCTAAGATAAGGTTAACTACATAGGGTATGGAAGTTTGTACGCTATAAGTTACCGTTTGCCAAAACGCATAGAGAATTAAAAAAGCAATAAAGGACTTTATTTTCAACGCAGATTTAAGAGACTTTAGATACTTTTGATCTCCTCTCTTTGCCTCAAAGGATTCAATGTATTCATCAATATCAAGTTGTTCTTCTCGCCATCCATAAATTCCTAATAAAAAGAAAAATGCCCCGATAATCGATATTATTATTCCTTGAAAAATAAAAGATTGAGCACTATCATAATCAATAAGAAGAGGAGGAACTAAGGCTCCGAGGGCAATCCCTACAACTCCTAATATTGTCACGATACCTGAAGCGCTGCGACGTACCTTATTAGAACGAAACTTACTTGGAAACAATGCTTGAAATGTCACAAAGAAGATAGAATTGAACGTATCAAAAAGACATGTAGTTAAGATAAGCCAGAAGAAAATCCATAACATATTCATTCCAGTCGGTGGAATATAGATTAAAACGTAGCTCAAAATCCAAGGAACTCCTCCAATAAGAATCCATGGTAAAAATCTTCCCCATTTTTTCGTGAAGCTATAAGGTCGACTCGTTAAGTATCCTATCAAAGGATCATTTATAGCGTTATAAAGCGCAAAAATCATATAGCCGATTGCCGTCAACCACGGATCTAACCCTATTACAACTTCGTAAAAAAAGAATCCAAGAGAGGTAAAAGCCATTCTAAAGAATTGTTGCACAAACGCTCCCATTCCGTATGAAGCGCTATTTAACTTAGAATAATTTTCCTTTTCCATATTAACATCCCGAAAAATTTCCTATTTTTTTTTTTAATTAATTCTTAATTCTTAATTATATATTTTGTTTCCCTTATTATATAATAATTTTGGATTAAGCAAAAAAAGCCTTAAAAATATTTTCATAATCGATAATACCACAAGTGGTGATAAGGAAGAAACCAAAATTTAAGAGATTATTTGAAAAGGGAAACGACAAAATTTTGATATTCACAAATTAGGCAAATCTATTAATATCAAAACTACAAAATAGTTAATATAGGATATTATGAAGTGATTTAAAATATGGGGAAAAAACCGAATTTTATTGTGATAATGCCCGATCAACATCGGGCAGATATTTTAGGATGTGCGGGAAGAAAAGTTAAGACACCTAATTTGGATCGTTTAGCTTCTGAGGGAGTGAGATTCACCAACTGTTTTACTCAATCACCATTGTGTGTTCCCGCAAGAGCTTCTTTTATGACGGGTGCTTATGTTCACAGAACTCATTGCAATACAAATAAAACGTTTGTTCATGAAAATTGTCCTGAACTCCTTGATAATGCTTTGCTAAATATCTTGAAAAAACAAGGCTATTATAATGTAGATATGGGAAAATTACACCTCGTAAATCATCAAGGAGCATATAGCGGAGCAAGAAGAGTGGGTGAAAAAAACCCGGAATTAAAGGATCATGTGAGAAGATATGATCCAAAAGTAAAAGAATTTGGATTTGATCAGGTTGAAGTGGTATGCGGAAAGATGGAAAGTACAAGAGTAGGCTCTATTTTCACCGACACTCTAAAGAAGAAAGGCTATCTGGATATATATCAAGAATGGTTGAAAAAGTATCCAATTATTAACGCTGAACCTATGCCCGTTCCGAAAGAATATTATATCGATTATTTTGTTGGAGATCTTGCTGTTAATTGGTTAAAAGCGTTTACAAATAGCGAAAAGAAAAATGATCCCTTTTTTCTCTTTGTTGGTTTTCCAGGACCTCACGATCCGTTCGATTGTGTGGAAGAATATGTAAAAGATTATGATCCCGATTCAATAGAAGTATCCGACGAGGAGATTCAATTACCTGACCGTCCAGTTGCTCCATATAATATGGTTTCAAAAGGAGTTTCAAGAAGTAGGAAAGTCACAAAAGATTTCATTAGGGATTGTAGAGCAAAATATTATGGAAATGTAACCTTAATTGATGAAAAAGTAGGTGAATTAATACAAGTTTTGGAAGAGAATGATATGCTGGAAGATACATGGATCATCTACACCAGCGATCACGGAGAACAGTTAGGGGGACATAGATTATTCATGAAGTTTGTCTTTTATCGGTCCTCAGTTCAAGTTCCCTTAATCATCAGACCCCCAAAAGGCATGAAAGGGAAGATAGTCAAAAATGACGTGGAATTAGTTGATATTCCTGCCACAATTCTTGATCTTTTAGGGTTTCCCCTTCCTAATCACCATAAAGGGAAATCTCTTATGCCTTTCATAGAAGGAAATGACGAAGAATACCTTCATAAGGATCTCTGTATTAGTCAAGTGTTCAATTACATTATGGGGGTAGATAAAGACTGGAAATTTGTCTTTGATATTACAGATGGGAAACTGGTCGAATTATATAATCGAAAAGATGACTTTTATGAGAATAACAACTTGAGAAATACTCCCGAGGGGAAAAAAATAGGAGAGGAACTATATCAAAAATATTTTGCTAAGATCATCTCAAAAGCTAAAAATGAATTCGAAAAAGTGGATATGTTAGGCAGTCTTTAAGAAATTTTAATTTTTATCTCTTATTTATTAATATGACGCTTTTCATTAATTTTTATCTATAGTTTAGGAAGTGAAGATAATTAAAAATCTGGTTTTTGTAGGAGGAGGACATGCTCACCTAAAGTGTATCTCCAATTTAAAAGATTTCAAAGACTTAGGTGTCAAGACCACACTTATTTCTCCTTCAGAGTTTCTTTACTACTCGGGAATGGGACCTGGACTCTTAGGAGGTATGTATGAACCACCCGAAACAAGATTTAAAATAAAAGAAATAGTCGAGAGACAAGGCGGAAATTTTTTGAAGGATAGTGTTATTAGGATACACCCAGAAAACCAAATACTTACCTTGGCATCTGGAAATCGGATTTCCTATGATATAGCCTCCTTCGATGTGGGTAGTTTCATTCCAACTGAAGAAATTAAAATAGAAAATAGTGATGTAATACCTGTAAAGCCAATTAATAACCTAGTCAAGGCAAGGAAAAAGATCGAAAGTTGGAAATCCTCTCAGAATGATAAGGAAAATTTATGTATTCTCGGAGGAGGTCCTTCTGGAATTGAATTGGCGGGAAATTTATGGAGGATATCCTCAGACCTCAATTTGAATTTTAATATAACGCTCATCACTGATAAAAAGGTATTGAAAGAATATCCAAGAAAGGTAAGAGAATATGCACTTCAATCACTAAAACAACGTGGAACAAAGATTATTGAAGATAATAAAGTAAAAAGAATACAAAATAATATCATTCACCTTGAAAATAATGGGACTCTAAGAAGTGACTTGATTTTTCTTGCTATTGGAACAACCCCGAGGAAAATTTTTGAAGAAGCATCAATTCCTATATCAAAGGATTCTGCTATGATTGTAAATGAGTATCTACAGAGTATTAAATACCCAAATATCTTTGGAGGGGGAGATTGTATAGATTTTCGAGACCGAACTCTCGATAAAGTGGGAGTATACGCTGTAAGAGAAAATCCCATTCTTTTTCATAATATTAAAGCATTTATCCAAGAAGGACCACTTCAAAAATTTGCACCTCAAAAAAAATATTTACTAATTCTTAATATGGGAAACAATAAAGGAATTTCATGGAGGGGAAAGTTCACTTACAAAGGTAGATTAGCTTTATGGGTAAAGAATTTCATTGACAAGCATTTTATGAAAAAGTATCAAATTTAATGATAAGATTATGTCAATTTTAAGGATTTAATCTCTTTAATATTTTTTATTTTTTACACAGTATTGAAATATTTCTTATAACTTATTTCTTAAAATAGCTTCTCCCCCGCCATGTGTCTTTTAAGTCAAAGATCATTAATTCTTCGGGATATATTTCAAAGAAAGTTTGTTTTTTTAAATAGGATTGATCAAATCTTACCACCCATGATTTGATTAGCCGCGTCATGACAAACAAGGGAACCCATCCAGCACGATACTTTTCCAATTCATCTAAAAAGTACGCCTTTTCCTCTTTTGATAAGTCATCTGAAAAATAACCCAACATATGCATAAGGACATTTATGTTTGAAGTATATTTCGGGGGAGTGGCTAAAATATCAAGCAGATGGTTCTCATATTCTCCGATTATCTGATCGAATGGTTTTTTATCTGGATTAGCAACGATCCTTCCCATTTTTCTCATTTCTTCTTGATTATATGCCATAAGGAGAAACTTATTCTTCGCTTGAAATTCTATAAGCTCATGCATCGAACCAGAGTGCTTTACTTTCCTAAATCGAGCGATGGTATATAATTGAGTTAGGAAATGTTCTCGGATTCGAAAATTCCTTAATCTTCCTTCATTTTCAATTGGTCTCTTTGGAAACTTTTCTAAAACCGTTTTTCCAAACAATCCAGGCCCTTTTCCAACTTTTGCGGCTCCCTTTTGAGTACTAGCTAAATAGGGTGTATGTTTGGTTCCACAAGAAGGAGATTTATATTTTAAAACAAACCCATCAACCTCTTCTAAAGAATTCAAAAAATTATCGGCAAAATCATACATATTTCCTGTTATATCTCTTCCCGTTGAGCTCTGAATTAATTGTAAATTACTATTTTGTTTGACGATACGTATCGGATCTCGAGGTATTCCCAACCCAATCTCAACTTCGGGACAAACTGGTTTAAATTCCATATAATCTTTCATAAGACGTACAATATCGCTACTAATAATATTTCCATTATATCGACAATATTCGAACTCTATACATTTTGAACTGACTACAATTGGTTTAATAAAATCACTCATTATATCTCCTTCTCACAATTTTCTATTAGATTTTTAAGATACATATTTATTTATATATTTTTCAAGATCAAATTTTCTTTTTAATCCATTATAGGACATATACCTTACTTTTCCATATACCTTTCTTTCCTTCCAAGCTCTATCGTGAATACCACCAATAGACCACGCGATTCCCGCATAACCATTTGGATCTCTCCCATCTAATTCATACTTATCGTTAAGATATATAGCGATCTCAAGAGCTTTTTCTGGTGATTTGGTCCACTCAAGGATTTTTTTGCCCCAATACATCCTCATGTAGCCATGCATCTTACCCGTTTTAACCATTTCAAGTTGAGCGGCATTCCAAGCATCATCATGAGTCTCAGCATTTTCAAACTCCTCTTTTGTATAATAGTATTCTCGTGAATCGTCTCGGTGTTCATTTAAGGTTTTTTGAGCCCAAGAATGGAATCCATCAAATTTATCATAGTTAGGCTCATAAAAACAGAAATTATCCGAAAGTTCTTTACGAACGATAATTTCATCGTAAAAAGAGTTTTTCAATTCAGCAATTTTCTTGACCTTCTGAGCCTCCAGAACCACTCTTTGGGAAGCAATCTGTCCAAAGTGCAAATAAGGAGATAAATTAGATGTAGCGTCTTTATTCGGATCGTTTCGAAGATCATTGTATTTTTCAAATCTATGGTTTAGAAATTCATCTAACATCCCTTTAGCTGCCTTCTCTCCAGACTCGAAAGTAATTTCTGGTAAGGAGTCATCCAATGATTTTAACTCTTTAAATATGTTTTCCCATTCAATAGTGGGAGATTCTTGTTCCCAGACATGCTTATGAGATTTATTTTTTGGAAATTCAACTAAATAGTCCTCTAATTTCTCTTCAATCTTAGAACGTAGTGTATATGCGGCATATTCTTTTTTATCTGAAGCTTCCCATACAGGAATGATATTATGAGCATCTACTTCATAAAATGGAACTGAGATTTCCTTTTTGATATTTTCATTCCAAGATTGTTTCATTCTTAAAGGAGAAAAGTCTGTAATGAGCATTCCCGCATCGTGTTCTTGAATAAACTTTGGAATAAAATTTTCGGGAGTTCCTTTCTTCAGAAAAAACGGAATATTTAAAGATTCAAGACTCTTCTCTACTTGCCTTAAACCTTCCAGCATAAATCTATATGTTCGAAATGTGGCTTCTTTAAAATCATTTAATAGGCAGAAAATCACTATAAGTGGTACTTTTTTTTTCAACGCTTGTTCTTGAGCATATAATAAAGCCCAATTATCATTGATTCTTTGGTCTCGACTCATCCAGTAAAGAATCGGTCCTTTTCCTTCGGGGTTTTCTGTTAACTTTCTTATTCGCTTTGTGTTGACAATCATTTTGATTTCACCATTGTTTAGTTTAAAACCTTTTGTAAGAAGGATACTTAGGAATCTATTTCCTTTTATACAATTTTTTTAAATATATATTAGCAGTTTTTAATAATTCCTTTAACTGAGAATCGGATTTTTTATTAAGGATATTTACCATTAAACTCATCCTTGGGTTATTTTTAAAGGATTCTTTATGTTTATGGATAAATCTCCAGTAGAGAGCGTCCCAGATTTCACACCACTTGCCTTTAGGATAATCACTCATCTTTCGAACATAATTTGAGGAGCTTACATAGGGTTTGGTGGTAATCAAGCCTCCATCCGCATAGGTGCTCATTCCATAGACATTAGGAACCATCACCCAATCGTAAGCATCAATAAAAAGCTCCATAAACCATGTATAAATTGCATGAGGATGAATTTCACAAAGAGTCATGAAATTACCTAATAACATTAAACGCTCGATATGGTGAAGATATGCATTATTTAAAACCTTTTTAATGACAGAATCAATTGGATCGACCCCTGTTTGAGCCGTATAAAAAGAAGCTGGAATCGGATACGTATGGTTCCAATGATTTGAATTTCTCTGGTTAACTCCTTCCAGTATATATACTGCTCTCATGAACTCCCTCCAGCCGATAATTTGTCTTATAAATCCTTCAAGTGAATTAATGGGAATTTCATTATTTTCAGAATATTTTAAGGTTTCTTGGACAACTTGATCGGGTGTTAACAAACCGATATTAAGCAATGGAGACAAAAGAGAATGAAAAAGAATTATCTCATTTTTTACTATCGCATCTTCATAAGGGCCAAATTTTTCAAATCTCTCTTCTAGGAAAACATTAAACCATTTCCCAGCAGAATCATGATCTATGGGGTAAAAAAAGTTGTTTGTTTCTCCTGGATTATCTGGGAAAATGTCATTGATGTAAGCTGTTGCTTCTTTTACATACTTAATCGGTTCTATTATATTTTCGGGAATTTTAGGTATTTCAAGATCTTTTGGAATTTTCTCCCTATTTTCCGCATCAAAACTCCATTTCCCTCCTTTTGGTTTATCATCTTCCATTAAAATATTCAATCGTTTTCGTTGTTCAATATAGAAGGAAGTTTGTAGGTAATTATCGGTTTTGCTAAAATATTCCTTAAGATATGTTTTATTACAAATAAATCCCGGAGAACTATGGATCTCTCGCTTTATATCAAAAGAATCACACAATATTTTTAATCGTTTTTCTAATGCCCAGTCAATTGGATCTACAATATGTAAAATTTCAATTTTCTTATTATTTAATTCACCAAAGAACTTTTTAAGAGAGCCAAACTCATCATCTTGTTCATTTACTGGAATAAAACTTAGATAGTGGACTCTTGAACCTCTTGTTCTTAAAAAATCCTTATATGCTTGCAGCGAAGCTCTATGTAATATTAATTTCTTCTTATGAATATTTATTGGATATTTCGCATCCTTGAAGAAAAGCGAATCTTCGATAAGATAAATCTCTCTTTTTGGAGCAACTACAGAATTTTCTTTAAAAAGCTGATGTGGAAAGATAATGGATGCTTCTCTCATAGAAAGTTCTCTTATTCATTAGATTTTATTTCAAATTTGAAACGTAAATAATAATTTGTATCGATTATAGAAAATTGTATCATTTATATTTTAAAAACTAATAATATCAAAACTTCTCTGTAAAAGATTTCTAAATCTTTTTCGAATGATAAATTTTCCACAAGATTGTACAAAAATTCCAAAAAAATAAATAAATTTGATAGGTGACATCTTATTAAGTTATCAATAACTTAAAACACATCAATTATATTGTAGTAATTCGATAACTGAGTAAAATCTAAAGTTATAAATACGACCAAATCTAAAACTAAGTGTATCTAATAAAAAGGGGATACATATGAAAATAAAAAAACAAAATTTACTTGAAAAAAAAGCCGAATTAACATTAATTATCTGCGTAGTTATAATGTTGACTTCTGCATCTCTTTCCTCTGGTTTTCAGAATGATTTTGGAAAAGTTGACGTACAAGAGATTCATTTCAATTCTTCCTTAGGAAATAGACTGGTAGGAAAACTTTATAGACCCGTAGGAGTCACATTTGCTTCACCAGCGCCCGGAATTTTGGCACTTCACGGATTCAATAATGATAAAGACGTGGAGCGACCCGCAGCACTTGAGCTAGCAAGAGCCGGTTTTGTGGTCTTGTCACTCGATCAAGCAGGTCATGGAGACTCTGGAGGAACATTGCTTGGAGATTTAGGAAGTTATTTAGATGGATATGAATATCTTCAGAGTTTAGAATTTGTTGACGGAGAATCAATGGGAGTATTTGGTCATTCAATGGGTGCAAGCCGATCTCGACAAGTTGCTCAAGCATTTCCAGATCATGATGCGATCGCCGTTCAAGCTTTTGCTCCAAGTCCAGATGATGCGAATATTACCAGATACAACAATCTATTACATCTATGGGCAACTTGGGAAGAATTTGGAAGATCATGGGATACTACCGATGCTGAATGGATAGAAAGTGGATTAAATCAAATAGCTGAAAATTATAATGTAAGTGAAGGGCAATATGATACTACTTATGGAAGCTTCGAGGATGGAACCGCAAGAAGACATGCATTAATGAAAACAACCCATCCCGGGTTAACAGCGAATACAAAAGCGACATCTGAGATCGTTGCATGGATGTTACAAGCTCTAAAGGGTCAAAGCGAATCTGAAGCGTGGACAATAGCAGATCCTGCCAAACAAGTTTGGATTTATTGCGAAGTTTTTGGTATGATTGCTGCTTTAGTTTCTCTTCTCTCTATTATACCGCTTGCCCACATCCTAACGCAAAAGGAATATTTCAAAGAAGTTGTACAACCGATGCCAGAAAGGATTCAGACTCCTGAACGGTCTAAATGGTGGATTTTTGCGACCATTAATACAGCAATCGGAGGAATTACCTACGTTTTATTTGCATCTTATTTACCCGTAGGGTTTTCACCTTTTGCAAATCCACTCTTTACACCTATCCATAGTGTTGGAATCGCAACAGGATTTATGCTCTGGTTCCTTATCAATGCAGGTATTGCAAGCATATTAATGCTTATTTGGTATAAAATGACTAAGAAAAAAGATAGAGATTCAATTGATTTCTATGATTTAGGAGCAACCTTTAAGGATGTTCCAGAAGATCAAAGACTTAAAATAAACTGGAATATCATCGGAAAAACTGTACTTATCGCCGTTATTCTTTTCGCATGGATGTACTTCTGGGTAGCATTATCGGAGTGGTTATTCAACGTAGAATTTAGAGGGATTTGGACGATGATGAAGACCTTCACTGTAGAACGAGCAATTAAATTCTGGGGTTATATTGGTCCACTATTTATCTTCACCTTGATTAACGGGGGAATCTTACTCTTCGGTCAGTTAAGAATGAAGGATTATGAAAGCACAATTAAAACCTATACAATCTGGTGGTTTAAGATTTGTTATGCCATGTTAGCAGGATTAATTGTTGTGGTTTTAATTCAATATGCTCCGATGTGGTTTGGTGGAAGTCCTTTATTAAATGCCACTCCTCATGCCCCAATGATGCCGATTCAACTATTTTTATTCATACCATTTGCTAGTGTGCTGTTCTTTTTACAGATATACTTCTATCGGAGAACAGGCAAAATTTATCTTGGCGGCATAATGTTCACTGTTATCGCTATATGGTTTGAAATGACCGCTTTGGTAATATACTTCTAAGTCATTTCAAATCTTAAAATATTTCCCTTTTTTTTTTATTTCGTATGGAGGATGGATATTTTAAAGCTTAATTCGCTGCTAATCCTCCATCTATAGGAATTACTACACCAGTAACCCAAGAGGATTGATCTGAAGCTAAATATAAAATAGCCCCTACTATATCTTCTGGGGTACCAATTCTTCCAAGGGGATGCATATTATTCGATACTTCTAATGCTTTTTCACTCGTTGTTAATTTGGCTTCTTTTGATAAAGGAGTATCTACTAATCCTAATGCAATTGCATTGAATCGAATTCCTCGTGGCGCGTAAGTAATTGCGGCAGATCGAATCATACTTTCAAGTCCTCCTTTTGCTGCGCTGATGGCTTCATGGTTTCTTAATCCCTTAGATCCTGCCACCGAGGAAATCACAATTACTGCACCCGATTTTTTTCTCATCATCCCCCTAATTACTGCCTTAATTGCTAAAAAGGATGATATAAGATTTAGATCCAGCGTTTCTTGAAATTCCTCTTGAGTGAGTATATGAATTGGTTTTAAAAGGATATTTCCCACACAATTTATAAGCACATCTATTTTCCCATATTTTTTTTGTATTTTTTCTACGATATTCTGCAAAAAACTGAAATCTCTGATATCTCCCGTATAAAAGTCAGCTCCCTCTAATTTCTTGCTTAACTTTTTTAAACGATCTTCGTCCCTCGCAACTAAAATGAGAGTAGCACCTTTATTAAAAGACTCTTCAGCGACTCTGCTTCCAATCCCTCCAGTTGCACCCAATAATAAAATAATTTTCTCTTCTAACATTTTTATCCCAACTTTTTATTGATTTTAATTATTTTTGTTGAATACTCTAAATTAAAGTTAATAAATCTTTTACTCTTATATCTATTTTAGGATAAAATCCACAGCAGCTTTAAGATGAATATGGAGAGTGTCAAAGAGGGGAAGATCAACATCCTTAGGTTTAATCAACATTGGAATCTCTGTACATCCAAGAATAATTCCTTCAACTTCCGACTGCTTTAGATTTTGAATGATTGCTAGATATTTTTCTTTTGTTTCTTCTAAGAATTTTCCTTGCGCAAATTCATTATAGATAGTATGATGAATATAATCTCGTTCTTTTTTTTCAGGCAAAAGCACATGAAGTCCATGCTTTTTGCTTAATCGTTCTACATAAAATCCGCCTTCCATGGTGAATCTTGTGCCAAGTAAGCCTACTTTCTTAATCCCTTTTTTCTTTATAGCTTCGGCTGTGGCGTCTACAACATGGATTAAGGGAATAGAGAGCCTTGCTTCAATTTCATCAGCTATTTTATGCATGGTATTAGAACAAATAAAAATTGCCGCACATCCCGCATTTTCAAGCTTCTTACTTATCTTTATCAAAATTGTGGTAAGTTTCCCCCATTCGTTTTGATTTTGAAGCGTGAGAATCTCATTGAAGTTCACAGAATATAATAAGATCTTGGCAGAACTCCACCCTCCTTTCTCTTTTTTGACTAGGCTATTAATTCCTTTATAATAGTCGATTGTATTCTCCCAGCTCATCCCCCCAATCATTCCCAACAGTTTCATGGATAAATCTTCATTCCTTTTATAAGAGTTGATTTGAATAAAGTAAATTATATGCTCAAATTCATTCCCATCTTATAAAAATGCATTCTTTATAATCAAAAAGGGTGATTTTAGAATAGTATTAGCAGGCAAAAAGAAAACGCCTTATCGAATAATAAAAAATAAATCAATTAAAATGAGTTTTAGTGTATTTATTGCCATTTGCTTCATTTATTAATAGTCCATAAAGGATTCATTTTAGTTTGCGAAGGTCATATTATTATTAAGAACTTAAAAATATTGTGAAAAATATGATGATCGACCAAAATAGAATAACAAAAATGGCTCCAGATTTAAAAGTTCATAAGATCCTAAACGGAATGTGGCAAGTTTCAGGAGCACATGGAAAGATTGAGAGAAAAAGAGCAATAGATGCCATGGAATTGTTTGTAAAGAATGGATTTA
>CAZZIC010000091.1:0-13279 GCA_964653985.1 uncultured archaeon
AAAAAGGATTCAAAAATCTTAAGATTTTACAACTTATGTCTTAAATTTTTTTTTTACCTTTAATTTAATAATATGAATATGTGTTAAATTTTAAAAAATAGGATACTCTAACTTTTTTATGGAAGGAATACCATCGAAATGAGAATCAGTTGAAAATAAGACATTACAAGATTTATTTATATATAATAATATAATTGTAGCATCAACCAAGCTTAATATTTCATATCTTTCGAATATTTTACATACTTGGGGAAAAAGATATTCTGTATTATAATATATCTCTAATCTACTATGATTTAGAAACATATTTAATGCTTTATTTGCCTTTTTAAAGCCTCCATATGAATAATTCAAAATTCCTGCTATCACTTCATATATTACCCCAATTGGAACAATTACGAGAACATTTTTTTCTTTATCTAACCATTCTAAAAGTTTTTTCCCGTTCTTATGCCATTTGTCTTTTTTAATAAATGCCCCTTGCCAAATACCCGAATCTACTATAATTCTCTCCATATGAGATATAAATGTAAATATCAATAATTAAGGATTTAATTCATCTATTTATCAACAAAACCTATATATTCTATAAAGCTAAAATCTTCACTCTTTTCCTTTTTCAGGGGTTTAATCTCTAACTCTTTGATTTTATTTACTAATTCTTTATCTAAATCTACTTGTTTCTCCTTTTTGCTTATTAATTCTTCCTTTTTAAATATTTCAACTAAATTTTGCCTTTCAGGGAAAAATGAACTATAATCAGAAAAAGAATAATCAAGATCTTCATGTGAATTAGGTTTATTTAGAAAAGTATTATCATTTTCAAATTTTGATTCAGATTTAAACTTATATGATTCTTCCTGTTTTTTTCTGGTGATATTCTTATGTATGTAAGTTTCATCGTTAGCGAAAATATAATCTCTTTCATAATTTCCAGAATGACTGAGATTGAGATATAGTTCTCTTTTCTTTAAATTCTCTTTTAATCTGCTAAACTTAAGATATTTCTCTTCTATCTTAATCCCTTTGTATTTATAATCCTTGCTTTTTTTTGGGAGTCTTTGGGATTGAAGTCGATATTTTATCAATTTTTTCCTATGCTCTAAAGAAGAAATTTTAGCTGGTATTTCAAGCTCTTTAATCTTTTCAATGAAAAGTTGTCTCAATATTGTTTCAGTATCTTCTTTAATTTCTTCTAAAGATAATTTAGGATTAATATTTTGAAGATCTGAAATAATTTTCTGATAATGACTTCTAATATCATAAATTGCTGTCATAGTTTAGTCAATCACTCTTTAATTCGGATTCAGTTACTTTTGAAACTATCTCTTCTAACTCTTGTTGAATTTCAGGGGGTATTGTTGTTTTTTCTCTTTGAATTGGAAGAGATAACTCTCCCACTTTTATAAATAAATGTCTCCATTGTTTACTTATCTCGAATAGTAAATCCAGTGAATTCTCTAAATATTTTTTTTCAATTTTAAAACTTCTAATGTTATTTTTTATTTTCAATTTTAAACTTATAATTTTCTCCTTCCATATTTCTTTTTTTGATGATGTTGATAAGATTAAGACTCGATAATAATCATATAATTTTCCAGAAAGATATAAAACTGTTTTCAACATTAACTGGTACTTTAAAGCACCAAAATTTCTGTATATTCTATTTAATTCATTCGTAGCACCATATATAATGGAATCCCTAATATAGGGTACATCTTGTCTTTCTAAGTTATCGATTAGGAAATTAATAACATATTTTGTTGAGAATAAGGAATAATCTAAATTTTTCTCATATTTTTCATGTTCTGGACTAATATCTACCCAAATTTTATCGTAAAAATTAATATACCGATTTATTATTCTTTCCAAATCTAAATCTTCAGATTGGTTAAACTCATTAATAAATTCTATGTATTCACCTTTTACTATCTTAAAATCTTCTAATAAAGCAAAATAATTTAAATTCTCTTTCAAAATCACTCCTAAGAGGACAAAACCTTTTGAATTCAAAAAAACTGCATCTGTTATTAATCTATTGCTCAAGATATTACAGAAACTAAAATCTTCCCTTTTTAGCCCCTCTTTAAATATTTCAAGATCATCAATCAAAACAGAAAAAAAATCTTCCAATTTAACCAATCACCTTCCTTTATATTATATAAAAGAATTTAATTAATAATGATTTTTATGGTAAAAAAATTTTAGTCTATTTCTAATTTTGTTTAATAAACTCCATTTTAGTTAAGTTAAGAAATACTATTTCACTTAGCAAACATTAAATTTTAATTATTTCATAAATTATTTTTCTTACTCAATATTAAAATTTTTAGTATTAGAGAAAAAGCGCGTGTGGTGTAGTGGTAGCATATGAGCTTGCCATGCTTGTGACCTGGGTTCAAATCCCAGCACGCGCATATCTTTTTATAATTTTTACTCCGTTTTTAAATGTATCTTATAATTTTTCTTCCAACTTTTAATTCTTTTTAAGATTTATAAAATTAAAGTAAAATGAAATATATTAATGCAAATAGAGGAATTTTGAATAGTTTACAAGTATTTTTTAAACTCAGAGACCTTATCAATAAAGAGGGGTACTAACAACTCATCTTTTGAAAGAGAACCGTGATGCCCCCACATCTTAGAATCTATGAGTGCTTCCTGATTTGATTCATGTTTATATTCTCTCTCTATTGAAAAGTGAGGTTTTAAGATCACCATAACTTCACCGAGTCTTTCAAAAAGACGATCATAGTTTTCTTGTGTAGAAAATAGAGGTTTTAAATCGTTCTCCCAAGAAACTACGATCCCTCCCTTTCCAATTTTAGTTTCCAGAAATTCTTTCACCTTATCAATCATATTCTCCCAAGTATAGAAGTGGAGAACTCGTCCCGACTTTCCCATTGGAGCGTATAACAATTCTCCCAATCTATTGATATCCTCCTCATTAAAAGTGATTCGCTTTTCATCGGAAAGCGTATTTTGACCGTGATCAGCACTAATTGCAATTAAAGTGTCTTTTGAGATTTGATCATCTAATGATGTTAAAAACTTGGTTAGAATATATTCGAGCAGATCGGATGTTTTTTCATAAACCTTACTAAAAGGCCCATATCCGTGAGATGCATCATCGATATCTCCAATATAGAAATGTATGTAGAATTTTTCCTCTCTTTGTAACAATTTTCTAACTTTTTCGAGTCCATCGATATAAGTTCGATAGGGAATAACAGATTCAGGTTCCAGCATAAAATGAGATAATCCTGTCATTGCAATCTCGAGCGGTAAGAAATTAATTTGTTTGTATTTTTCAGAATTGTATAGAGACGGAGGATAATAGTTCCACATCAATGCCCTAGGATTGACACCCGACTTAACCAAAGAATCTTTTTGAATATTAACCGCACCTGGAACATTTAAGGTCAAAGTATTGATAATGTTCCCAATTTCGGGAAAATAGATTTTATGACCCAAAAGTCCATGGATTTGTGGGGCTAAACCCGAGTGAATGGAACCCATAATTGTTGAGGTTATTGTAGGGAAGACTGAAGATAGCTCAATGATCTCATTCTCTGAACGATAATTATCAAAAAAATGATTTTTTTTCTCAAGTTGATTAATTCCTAAAGAATCGATTGTAACGTGAATTATGTTTTTTGGATTCAAACAATCACGTGTAGTCAATATTTTAGCTATCTCTGCGTCTTTTAATAAAGAATCTTTATGTTCGTCTACTCCTAATAATTCTTCATATGTATTTCTTAACTTAAAGACATTTCTGTGAAAATCTGGTAAATATAATTCATCTGAAGATTTAACATGAGAAATTACAGTTGATAAATTCCTTAATTGGAGATTCATAATTATATGTGCTCTATTCAGTTTATTTACGATAATATAATTTTCTAATTGTTTCAAAATGTTAAAAACTTACTTCTTATACAATCTAAATTCTATAAATTTTGAAGGAAAAAGAAAATATAATTAAGAAAAAGTTTTATTTCCTGAGAACTCTTTTAACGTTGAATTTTAGATTTTATTTGTTTCAATTCATGTTCTTCTACGAATTTTTCAAGTTCTTGTAGATTAGATGGAATGCCGATTCTTACACCTGTTTCCATACATTCTAAGGCTGACATTGCGGAAGCGATCTTACAGGTTTTTTCTAATGAAAATCCATCCATCCGTGAAAATAAGATCCCGCTCAGAAAGGCGTCTCCTGAGCCCGTGGTATCTTCAACCTCCACATCATACACAGAACTATTGATTACAGTCTCTCCGTCAGATACTATTGACCCTTTTGCTCCATCAGTTATTGAAACCAGATCTAACCCTAAATCAAAAAATTTATCTAAAATATGCATTGTCTCCGTTTCCTTTGTGAATTCACTCGCTTCTTCCTTATTTAGTGAGATTACGTCCGATTTTGAAATTAAGATCTTCGCCCATTTCGGATTGTTTTTTATAATTGACATACTTGGGGCTGCATAGATGGTACCCCCTCTTTCTTTTGTGAATGTTATTGCTTTTTCAATTGCCTTACACGCTTCTTCTTTTGTCAAAGAAGTCCATGAAAATGCTTTTATATTTTCAAAATATTTCTTTTTTACTTGCTCCGGAGTTATGAGATTATTTGCCCCTTTATAAGCCAAAATACTTCTATCCTTACCCCATTCGGTTCGGAGAATTACTGAAAAAGCCGTTTTATCCTTTTCTGTGAGTTCGACATTCGAGAGATCAACCCCCCTCTCTTTCATATCATCCATACAAATTCGAGCGGAAAAATCATCTCCTAAGACACCTAAATACATCGAATTAAGCCCTAACATAGCGCAATTAGAAGCTATATTGGCGGCTGACCCACCGGGAACAAATCTAACAGTTTCAATGTTTAATTTTCTACTATATTCTATTGCGGTATATTTCTTTACTATATCTTTTTCGAGAAGTTCAAATCGTAAAATGTCTTCAATCTGAATTATAGTATCAAGCGTACAACTTCCTATAGTTATTAATTCTGTTTTCATTTTTATGATTCAACTATATAATTGAATTTGAGAATAATTTAAAAATAGAATAAGAGATTAATAACTTTTTGCGAAAATTTTTGTAAAAAAGGAGCTTCAAACAAGTTACGTCATCTTTAGTATAGATTGAATG
The DNA here is from genome assembly GCA_964653985.1 of uncultured archaeon. Classification (GTDB taxonomy): domain Archaea; phylum Asgardarchaeota; class Lokiarchaeia; order Sigyniarchaeales; family SOKP01; genus CAZZIC01. The sequence continues at coordinate 5,161 of CAZZIC010000091.1, forward strand.
CTTAGGCGTAATAAATTTGAAATTTCTAAAATAATTCTAATCATACGAGGAAAATAATGAAGTTTAGTCTTTAGATTTTAACCTTTCCAATTCTTCTTCTAATTCACTGATCTTTTCATTTGAAACACTGGGGAGAGATTCGGTTATTTCTACGTTCAGTTCCGCATCTATTTCTCCTAATACTTCACTTACATCACTGTCAGTGACTGCAGTGTCCATAGTGATGCTGTCCATACTATCAGAGGTGATCTCTTGAGTTACTTGAAAGTCTTCTATATCAAAATCAATATTTTTCATCATTTCTGTGATTTGTGGGATGCTTATCTGACTTTTCAATGCCGAAACAGAAGTTGCTACTTCTTTCATAATACCAGCAACATCACTTACTGCTCTCGCTTGTTCTAACTTGAATTGAAGACCTTCAAGATTCGTTCTAAAGGTATCAACTGCTCTTGCTTGTTTTTTAACTTGTAAATAATTTCTCGCTTGGAATTTAGAGCCTTCTAAATCTCCCTCTTTTCTTAATTTAACGGCTTTATCACGGGCTAATTTAGCGGTCATTTCTAATTTCTTTACTTGTCTCATTAGTCGCTTGTTAAATACTTTTAGCCTAATTGCGGCTTGCCGAACATCGTCTCCTTTACCTCTATCTCCAGTTAACCAATCTGAAAGATTTTTTAGAAATCCTATAAGAATTCACCAAAGAAATTTTTTTTAGTCTTTATATCTGATCTTTAATTAATAAATGGTATTACAAATATAAAATTATTTGGAGTCCGATATTTGAATAAACAATAAATATATTAAAAATTATTTAGATATTTTAATAGATAGGTACAATCAAAAATAATGTTGGTATTATGAGTTCAGTTGATTCAAAACTTTTAAAATTTGCGGTAAAGGAAGCGAATGAAGCGGTAGAATTGGATGAAAAGGGGCAATATAGGAAAGCTATTAATAAGTATCAAAGAGCGGCAGAAACTTTAATCCAGTTTGTTAAATTTAATAAAAATCCGAGGATGACGGAAAGAGCACAGAAACAAATTGAGCAATATTTGGAGCGAGCGAAGCTTCTCAAGGCTCATTTAAGTGGCTCTCGCCCTCGTAACCGATCTTCATCTGCACTTTATCAAGAAAAAGAAAATAAAATAGTCGAAGATGGAGAATCCGTATCTGAGGAAGAACAAGAATTATTGGACACTATATCGGGAACGATAGTTACGGAATCGCCCGATGTCCGTTGGAGTGATATTGCCGGATTAGAGAATTGTAAGCAGTTATTAAGAGAAGCAATCGTGCTTCCCATTATAAAGCCGGAGCTTTTTACGGGTGCTCGAAAACCTTGGTCGGGAATCCTATTATTTGGACCTCCGGGATGTGGAAAAACATTATTAGCTAAAGCAGCAGCAACGGAATGTAATGCCACCTTTTTTAGCACATCATCTGCTGACTTATTAAGTAAATGGTTAGGAGAGAGCGAAAAGCTTATTAGTGCCCTATTTAGAGTTGCACGGATAAAAGCACCAAGTCTAATTTTTATGGATGAAATTGATTCTGTTGCAACAAAAAGAGGAGGAGGTTCGGAAAGTGGTGGAGAAAGACGCGTAAAGACACAGCTCTTAAGTGAAATTCAAGGGTTAAAATCTAAGGGGGATAAACCTATGCTTGTTTTAGGAGCAACAAATAGACCTTGGGATATAGATAATGCGATGCTGAGCAGATTTGAGAAGAAAATCCATGTTCCCTTACCTGATTTGGAAGCCAGAGCTGCTATCTTTAAGATTCATACTGCTGGAGTTAATATTGCTCTCGACGATGATGATTTTGTAGAATTAGCTGTACGCTCAGAAGGATATTCGGGAAGAGATATAGCGAATGTCTGCAGAGAAGTGATAATGATCCCCATAAGAGAGTTGGATATGGGGGGATTATTAGAAAATTCTGATGAGGATATTCATGTACGTGATGTTGAGATGGAGGATTTCATTAAAACCCTCAAAAAAGTAAAACCTATGACAACCGGAAGGAATTTAAGCCAATATAACCAATGGGCAGAAGAATACGGAGAGTAAATTTATATAATTAAAATAATGAGGTTTTTTTCAGATAATGGAAAGACAAAGAGATAGGGCTAAGGAACTTACAAAAGACCTAAAAGAAAGAACCGACAAAGAACTCGAGGCTCTTAGATTAGAACTTGCGAGGTTAAAGAAACTTAAAAAAGAGAAGGAAAAGAGAGAAAAATCCAAAGAAAAAGAGCAAAAATCTTTCGAAACAGCAAGTAAAAATGAAATCATAAATGAATCGCAAACAACCGAATCAACCAATGTGAGTGGCATTGAAGAAATTGAACAAAGATTAGAGAGTGTAGATCAATATCTCACTCAAGAGATCTCCCGAATCGACCAAAAAACATATGAGCGAAATGCAGAGTATATTGAATCGCAACTTCAAACATTAGAACAAGAAATCGTTGGAGAAATTGGAGTTATTGAGAAAGAATTATCCCCTTATGAAAAAGTTTTAGAGGATTACCCTTGGTTAGAACAAGAACGCTATGATTTTATGTATACGATTCCAAATAAGAAAAAAAATCCAAATGATTATGAATCGTGGAGAAATGAATGGGCGAAGGTAATGTATGACTATGCTCGCTACGCTATCCTTCATATCCTTCACCTAAGAGAATTACTATCAGAAAAACCATTTTCTAACTTTCAAAATCGAATGAAAGCAATTAGGGAAATTGCTGATGAATTAATTGAACAAGGTCTTGCAAAATGGCTTTCCAAGAAACAAGAAAAACTCAGAATTTATTGGAAGACTTTAGATATTTGGGCCGACGAAATCTATGATTGGGTTTATGAGATGGGAAGATTAGATCCCATATTGATTTATGAGATTCGACAAGCCCAAGAAGAATTTAGTACCCTCCCTCAAGAAGATCTCGAAGAAATATTTGAAATGTTATCCGAAAAAGATCGCGGAGTCGTAATAAAACTTGAAAGTGGAGAGATAGGATTCAAAGCTTTTTTTTAGGACGCTCAGCCAAACAACATCAACCGCATAGCGGTATCAGATTTTTGGTAATTTTTTTATTGTTTTTACTTAACTTGAAGATAACGCAACTTCAATATTCTTAATCTTTATGGGGTTTAAAGTGTTTCTATACGATCCGTCACTTCTAATTTTCTTGATATAAGATTCAAAGGGTTTTAATATCCAGAATCTTTTCCGAAGATTGAAAAAGAGTTATACAAAGTTTTTACGCATAAAGGATCACGAGACAGAATACCGAATCTTTAACATTTTAAATAAAGGGAAAAGACATTATATTTGCTCACTTTGTAATACGAAGATCTCAGAGAGAGAACGCCCAGAGAAATGTTTCAATTGCGATTCTACAGACTTTATTCCCGATGTTATTAATTTCCCAAGAGAATGGAATTATGCAAATAAATCTAAAAAAAACACATAATTGAGAGATGATAAAAAATGAAAAATCAAGAGATATAACCAATTTTATTTAACCCTATTTTTTTAAAATTCAATATCGCAGAAGAGACTCAATAATTATGTGAAAATAAAAATAAATTAGTTAGAATGTTTAGAATTCAAAATAAAATTAGCTTAATTATTTAGCCAAGTAAAAAAATAAAACTATATTGAGGGAAAGAACCACTGTTTACCTTTTAAGATTGATTCTCTAAATTTAGCTAAACCTGATTTTTCTAATGATTTTAATGCCCTGAGAGCTCTGTCTTGAGTCCAACCAAGGTTACTACAAACTTCTTCTAATGATAAAAAACCTTTTTCTTTCGCAAGATCTATTACTTTAACTTGATCTTCAGTGTATTCTATTGGAAAAAATTGAACCATTATTACCCCGGAATCTAACTCCTTGACATCCTCTATTACATTGTTGTCCAACAGTTTTTCCATCGCTTTCTTCACATCTTTAATATCGACCTCACCTTTTAATTCTCCAGTATTCACTAAGTCATAGATTTCGGATAAAGGTACCAGACCGACACCAATCTCTTCCTTGCGTATAAGAACTCTTTGATAAGCTAACATCCCTAACTTTTCATGATCAATTCTCGAAAACATCTTACTTAGGACATCTTCTTCATTAATCTGTTCAGTGATAATTTTGGAAGAAGGAATATTAAATTTTTCTTGAAGATATCTAACTTGTTCTTTTAATTCAGGGTTTAATGCTAGTAAAACTCCATGCTCTTTGGCCATTTCCTTTAATCTTTCTTTCGTCAAGTTTTCTACTGAAGCCTTCGCTTGCATTTCCTTTAATCTTAATTCAGCTCCTTTTTTTTTCATTGCTTCCCTTAGAGATATTTCATCGTCAATTTTTCGAAGTCCCACGGTCAACCACAATTATTTATTATTAAGTTCACACAATAATAAACAATAAGTCTCAATATTTATTTTCATTGATTATGAAAGATTCAATTAATTTTAGAGCCTTAAATGATTTCGAAGCAGGGATGTTAAAGAAAGGACTTATCGAAATCAGTCCAAAAGGAATAAAATTTTTTGAAAATAACATTAATTACTTTTATGTTAAATTAAAGAGTGATGTGGAACATAAATCCCTTCCTATGATCTTTTTTGTAAGTGAAGAAACGAAGAATCTAATAGATCGAATAAAAAATAAAGGAAAAATTGAATCTGGAGGAATTTATTTCGGTTTTCTAAAAAAAGGTAAATTTTATCTTAGTTTGGAGGGAGCAGAATATCTTTATAAAAATAGGATATTTCCTGAATTTCAGACTGTATTTGTTAATGATAAAGGAGAGAAATCAATTCTTTATGGGAATGATCTAAAGAAAAGGATGGCTAAAAGATATTCCGAAAAGTTATCCAAAGGAGATTCCATTCTAATTTTAAATAAATTAGGCGAGGTGTGTGCCTTAGGGTTAACAAAATTGAATGGATATGCAATTAAAAAAAAATCTGAGGACGATGAAAGCCCCATCGCTCTAACTTTGATTGACAAGGGGTATTATTTAAGGAAATTACAATTTTAATTGAATATTTTTTCTCTTTGAAATCTACTTTTTTCTGATTAAACAAAGGAAAAATCCTATGGTATTATGTATATGGGGGAACAAACGTTTAGAATTTTTTAGATCTTTCCGTAATTTAGTATCAAAAATTTTAGTATATCCATCTATTCCATATTCATTGGATATTTCTTCTATGGTAAATTGAGAATTTTCTTTAAGAACAGAATCAATAACCAGCTCATCTTCTTCAGGAGCTATTGAACACGTACTATATAATAGAAGCCCTTTAGATTTTAAAGAATTCAGTCCCGCCTTCAAAAGATCTTTCTGAATCTTTGCCATTATGTATATGTCATTTAATGTTCTGCTTTTCTTTCTTGAAGGATCCTCTCTTATCAAACCCTCGCCTGTACATGGGGCATCGAGTAAAATTTTATCTGCTTTTACCCCTAACTTATCTAATTTTTGAGAATCCATCAATAAAATGAGCGCATTTTTAATCCCTAATCTTCGAATGTTTACTTGAAGAGCGGGAATTCTTTTCTTGTTTTTTTCTATTAAGATGAGTTTTCCTTGATTCCTCATGAGTTGAGCCAATTGAGTCGATTTACTACCTGGAGCAGCAGCCATATCTATAACAATCTCATCTGATTTAGGCTTAAGAATTTGAGGTCCTAACATGGAAGCTAACCCTTGGAGATGAAAATATCCTTGTAGATATTCATGAGTCGAACCAAGATTTGTGCCTTCTTCTTTAACCTCAAAAGCATAAGGAATCCATTTAATCTCTCTTAATATAAATCCCTTTCTCTCTAATCTTTTTCTTAATTCTTCTGGTGAGATTTTGAGAGTATTAACTCTTATTGTAGTTTTGGGGGGTTGTTCATTTGCCCGAAGTAATCTTTCTGTCTCTTCTTTCCCTAAAAATCGTAAATATCTTTCGGTCATATAAGGTAAATATCCAAATCTCTCGGCTAATCTATTTGCCTCTTGCTTATTTGATGAATCTTGAATGTTTCTCATTCTCTCTTTTCGACAGATAAAAATTAAAGTATTAATTATAATAATATCGTACTTTCTATATTACATTTTAAAACATTATCATCGTTTAAATTCTTTAATGGATATGATTTAAGTTGATTGAAGTCGAAATAAAAGTTGGTCTCGCAAGTAGTCCAGAAAAAATAAAAGAAAAGTTCATTCATGAAGGAGGGAAATATAAAATCTCCTTACATCATGAGGATACTTATTTTAATATGCCAAGAAAATTACGAGATTTCAGAAAAACGGATGAAGCATTAAGGATAAGAAAATCTACTGAATTTCACAAAAATAAACCTGAAGATACTCAAACCTACTATTATCTTACATATAAAGGATCCAAGATTGATTCCTCAACTAAAACTCGATCAGAATTGGAATCCAAAGTAGCGGAGGGAGAAAAAATTAGAGAAATTTTGAAAATCTTAGATTTTCGAGAAGTATTTACGGTAAAAAAAGAAAGAGAACTGTATGAAATCTCCTTTCAAGGTAAAGAAATAGAGGTCTTATTGGATTATCTTCCCATTTTAGATCGCAACTTTATGGAAGTTGAATTACGGGTTGAAACTGGAGACTCCGAGGAGAAGATTAACGAAAACCGTAATATCCTCTTCAAATTCTTGAACATGTTAGATATTAAAAAAGAAGAATCCATAAAAAAATCCTATTTAGAATTGATTGCCGAGCGATTTAAAAAATAAATTTTCTTTACCATCTCCAATAAATGTCTTCAGCGTGCCCCATCATATCATTGATCTCTATTTTCTCACCATTGTCGAGGATAACATAACCGGAATAGGTCCCATGAATTAGTGAAGAATCTAAATAAATTAAACCAAAATTAATTTTTTCCTTCCGAGGAATAATAGGTTCGAGAGTCATTTTAAATCGATTATTATTACTTGTAAATGTCCAAGGTTTCTCAGGGTCTCTATCATCATGATGAAAGGTAATTTCGTCAAATTTATGAGCCTTTCCATTGTAAAAGATTATATTTTCTGTATGGGTTGAGAGATCTCCAAACCCATAACCAATATTAAAAGAAACATGTGCTCCACCAACTATACCCGCTGCGGAACCCCATAACCAATGTGTTTTATATGGCCATATTCCACGACCCCAATCCATTAATCCAAAAGAAGATTCGGGGTTAAATTCGTATTCTTCATTTCCAATTAGTATAACTCCTCTTGCGGGCATTTGGTTTATTTTATGATTATAATAAAATTTTTCCGGATCATCTTCATAGCCCGTGACTACAACTGTATTATCCCATTCTGGATTATCAAATAGGGTGATTTCTCCCTTAATTCCCTCATTATCATTAAAAGTTGGATCATCAATTTTGAGAATTCGGTTTTTATCCTTCTTTTCAATAGATGCCTTAAATTTTTTTGATGGAAATTCAATAAAATTATCTTCTAAAGAACTTAGAGGAAGGATTTTAGATTTTGTGAAGAATTTGAACTCATCATTTCCTCCATGGACTTTTTCCTTAAAATCCAACCATGTGTAAGCCATCTGTGTTAGATAGCCGATATCCCCTATAGTAAGCTGAAATCCAAAATCTTTATTCAAAACTGAATAGTGATCCCATTCTTTTATACGAAGCCAACTTTTCCCAATGTATTCTTTGTTATAGGCTAAAATTGGTTTATTAGCCCATCCTTTTTGTACGAGCGACCCGTCTTTATGAAAAAGATTTGAAGGTTTTTCTATTTTATTCTGCTTTCCCATATCTAATAATCAACTTATTTCTTTTTAAAGAATTTGGATATGTGGACATCATTTAATAAAGATAAGATCATTTATTTGAGACTGAATTTCAATTATTTCTTACAGTATCATAGCCTTTTTATTTTCAACCTGAAATCTACTAAAAAAAACCCTATTTAGATTATCATTATTCGATGCTTTCTTTTACAACTTCATGATGGCAAAATGAAATTGGATAACGCTTTGTAGCGATCAGCTTAATATCTTCTAAAACCTGTACATGGGAGGCAAGAATAACAAGTTGATCATCATATCCTTTTAATTCTGCTCCTTTCTTT
>CAZZIC010000091.1:13379-16432 GCA_964653985.1 uncultured archaeon
GGAGGCAAGAATAACAAGTTGATCATCATATCCTTTTAATTCTGCTCCTTTCTTTATTAATGCATTATCTGCAATAATTGTCTTTTCAATTTTTGTATTTTTTTCAATATACACTTCATTGAAAATAAGTGCTTCTTTAATTGAGCAATTTTCTTCGATAAAGACATTATCTCCTATAATAACATTCGGGCCAATCTCACTATTCTTTCCAATGATTGTATTATCACCTAAAGCAATTGGATGATGAATTGTTGCTGTGGGATGAATATCAACATTCTTTCCGATTCTGTTTTTTTTCTTATCTCCCTCTCTTTCGATGAGATCATTTAACAATTTTATATTTCCATCAAAGAGTTCATTTGGTTTTCCTACGTCTTTCCAAAGACCCGATATAGGATAATGTTGTAATTGTTTTTCTTCCGCCAACTTGGGAAAAACTTCACGTTCAATCGATACTTTTTTCTTAGGAAGGATATAGGAAAAAATCTCAGGTTCTAAAATATATACACCTGCATTAATAGGCATTGAAGTAGCATCTTGCTCTGAAGGGTTGAATTCTTCTTTTTCTTGAAATTTTAATATTCTCCCTCGCTCATCGGTTATTAGAACACCATATCTTGAAGGATCATCAACAATTTTGCTTGCAATCGTTCCAATTCCATCAAATTTCTCATGCGCATCCAGCATTTTTTTAAAATCAAAATCTAAAATCACATCACCATTAAGCATGAAAAAATTATCTCCCTTAAGCTTTTTCTCTGCCAGTTTAATAGCTCCAGCGGTTCCCATTGGACTCTTTTCTTCTGTATAAGAGATCTCGACCCCTAATCTTCCTCCGCCCTTAAAATAATTCTGTAATTGCTCCGCCATAACACTTACAGCAAGAACTACTTCTTTTACTCCCGCTTCCTTGAGTAATAAAATTTGACGTTCGATTACAGGTATATTTACAATAGGAATTAGCGTCTTCGGAATTGTACATGTTAGTGGGCGAAGCCTTGTGCCCCATCCACCAGATAAGATTATTCCTCTCGTCATTTTATTTTATTATTCCATTTGTTATTTTTTTTGAATATTTAAATTTTCCCGGTTCGATATTTGATTTTTCGGCCATTTTATAAAATAATAATTGTAAATAGAAAATCTCCATAATAGGTGCTAAAAATGGATTCTTTATTTGATGCTTGATAGTGTGGACATTTAGTACACTATCGAACACATCCCTATTTTGATTAGTTATATGAAGTATTTTCCCAACTTTCCATTTTAGCATATTTTTAATTAATTGCTCGTTTAATTTAAAATTATTTTCATCAGAAGATATCAAAATAAGGTTTGAGTTTTCCTTTAGACATTCAATTCCACCATGATAAAATGAAGAAATACTATTAGCTTCAGAATAATTTTTGGTAATTTCTTTATAAGTCAGAGCTGCTTGAAAAGCAGTGGCTAAAGAAGGACCAGAGCTTAATATTTCTAAAAATGGTGGAACTTCTTTGAAAAATTCTATAGCCTTTTTTATAACATTAAGTTGTTTATTTAGATCGAAAAAAAATCGGGAAACACTTTCCAAGAATTCGTTTAAATTTTCCTCAATCAAAGAAAAGTCAAATCTATTGATTAAAAAATAAGACAAGAGATAAAGTATTAATAATGTACTTGTATAGGTTTTTGAAGTTACTGAGGTTTCTTTACCTGCTTTCAGTAAGAAAACTATATCTGCTTTATCAGCCAAAAAACTCTTAGGTTCATTTGTTATTCCCACAATAACCGGATTTTCTTCTCCATCCCGTATTCGACGTATGAGTTCCACTATTTCGCCGGACTCTCCGGATTGGGATATCAAAAACAACATTGACTTTTCTAAAGTTTGATTTGGATAAGGAGACAAATTAAGAAGGAATTGGCTTGTTTCAACAATTTCCGTGTGGTAAAAATTTGGATTTAAGCTATAATAAGGTATATAACAAGAAAATAAACTAGAACCCATTCCAGAAAATATAAAGTTAATAATTCTTTCTGTCGTAATAGTAAGCTTTAATTTTTCTAATTGAACTTTTGAATTGTATACAAAATTCTCGAACGTGGATTTTAAGACCCTTGGTTGGGAGAGTATCTCGGACCAAAACTGATTCATTATTTTATAATATACGAATCAATTTTTTAAGCTTTATTCTTAATTCGAAAAAAAGCGTATAATTGAATATTAATTTGAGGGGATTCGATTCTTTTACTAATTCAACCAGCAACTTATCCAAATCCATCAAAAAGAAGAATAATAATCCATATTAATATAAAACTAATAACAATGGAAATATTCGTAATCATTGTTGTTAACTCTTGATCATACTCAAATTCTACTGAGAAAGGTATAACTGCCAAACCAACTGGTAAAATTAAGGAAATCATAATAATTAGGCGGATTAAATGAGTAAAATCATCTTTTGGTAAGAAAAAAAATAGTAATAGCCCAATTGAGAGCCCTATCACATATCTTAAAATAACGACTTTGAGGATATTGAGCCATTCAGACTTTTTAAATGAAAAGTCTAAGTAAATTCCCAATAACAATAAAGATAAGGGTGTATTTGCGTATGAGATGATAGTAACCAAATCCAAAAAAAAGACAGGGAAAATAGCTCCAGAAAGATTTAGAATAAGGGCGAAAATATAAGTTATTAAAGGTGCGGACTTTGCTAATTGGGTTAAGGTCTTTTTAACGTTAATCTCACCTTTATCTGAATTTGAATTATGGGAGTAAATTGATCCAAAAATGTAGCATATTAAGAAAACAGTAAAAGCATTCCCTGCATCAATGAGGGCAATATATTGTAAACCTTCTTGACCGTAAATCCCTTCAATCAGTGGAAATGAAAAATGAGCAACATTAAAACCGATTAATGTCATTAAAAGAAGCCCTTTCAACTTTTTAGGATATTTTTTAAATACAATCAAACCAATGAAAGCCATAAAGACTCCAAAACTAATATTTATAATCGGTAATAAAATTAGAGAATATTTGAATTCAATAGTCGTTGTTATTCTCAAAATAA
>CAZZIC010000092.1:0-4870 GCA_964653985.1 uncultured archaeon
TAAGATTTGCTTTCAGATTCAACTCTGCCCTGTCAATATTCAATTGAATTTTCGATTTTGAAAAATAGTTCTTATCGATTCGAATCCGAAATTCTCTCTCTGATGCTTCGAAACGGGATAAAGGAAACTTTAAGTAATAATACTTTAATTTTTGCTCATCTAAGACTTGTATTGCGGCATGAGAGTTATTTTCAGATCGATTCAATGCTATGGTGGGAATTATTGCGATACTATTTTTCCCTGTATCATCAACAAGTTTAAAGTACCAACCCTCAAAATAGTGAGATTTCTTCAAATCTCCTTGGAAAATCTCTGGGTTTCTGATTTTATGTAAAGGTCGCAATTTCTATTCCTCTCAATGTATTAATCTATATTATTTAAAAGATAAGCATTAGTAATTATATCTTTTTATTATATCCGAAATTATACTCTAAACTTCTAAGAATGGCATTCCAGATTTTTTTGTCGTCTATAAAAATATTTCTATTTCGGTAATATTTTAAATGCAAATATTTTTCAAAATTATAGAAACGTTTTATTTAAAAAGTAATCGGGGTAAAAAAATCAACCAAATTGGTGAAAAAGAATTACAAAATATAGGACGATTAGAATTCCAGAATCCCTTCTGGAAACAGTTGAGGATATAATGGAAGAAAGAGATGATTTAGGTTATAGATCACGATCTGAGTTTGTGATTGACGCAATTAGAAGGAGAGTTGAAAGGCTTCTCGATAATATTAATAATCTAAACGATAATACTTAGAGAAAGAATAAATCATATTTATCTAAAATTTAGTAATGGGTCTCGGAAAAGGTATAGAAGGGTATAAATAAAAAATTGATATATAAACTCTACACATCGAATAATAAAGGGTTTTATATTGACAAAAAAATCAGAAGAATCCTATTAATTTATTTGCATTTAATCTATTATAAAAATATTAAGGCTCTACATAATGTTTAATAAAAAAAAGTATAACAATTGGTGAGAAATATAGGACGTCGAGTATTTGTGAAAGGAAAGAAAACTCATGCAGAAGATGAACGCTTTGAGCAAGATAATGTTGGAGACGAGAAAGAACGATTTCAAGTCAATATCGATTTAATATCCTTGAAAACAATTAAGGATTATGATATTTTAGGAAGAGTAGGTGAATTTTATTTTAAGATTGACGGAGAGAAGGCCTTTAAGTCGCGATTCCCTCATAAGGGAGTAATTAAGCTACAAAGGAATCAAACTTTTACCACTAAGGCTGATATGACGCTCTGGTCGCAATTTAAGACAATTAGAACCGGAGAAGACGCAACGGTAAATGTTAATGTTATTCTAAGGGAAAAAGACCGCTTGAAAAAAGATGAAACCATCGCAGAACAGGAATTTAATATTAAACTTCCTCAAAAGACCGATTATGTTATTCTACAAGACGAAGAAGAGAACACGAAGGTTAAACTCAGAATACAGAGTACGAAGACTCGATATTAATAGAGTATAGCATTCAATTTCTTTTTCAATTTTTCTTTTTCTATTACAGAGTTTGCTATAATGATAATTTAATTTTCCAAAATGTGATTTTATACGATTAAGTATAAGTTAATAAAAAAGAGAGATTTTAAAAAATAAAAGAAAGTTATTTGTCTTGATCTTTCTTTAAACCTTCGAGATAATCGGCAATAAGCTCAATATTAAGATTTTTCGCCAATTCAAAGCCCATTTGAAAAAAGCTTTCCACGGATTTATAAAATGCGTCTGAAATTGCATCATCAACTTTCAGTTCAGAAAACATTTGCTCGACTTTTTCAGGATTCAAATTACCGACAATTTCTTCAAGATTAAAATTATTCTTTGCCCCCTTTGGTTTAGGAGGAATATTAGATTTTTTGTTATTTTCCATTTTTTCCACTTTTTAAGATTCTTCGCTTTTAATTTTTAGAGAGTCAACAATTTTGATAATATCTTCGGCAAGTTCATATCTTTGACTGCGATATTTATCTCTATTTAACTTTTTCTCAATTTCAAGAGGAGATCCCACCTTTAGATAAAAACCTTTAGATGGGATTAAGTCAAAGATTTTCGCTTTTTGTGAAGAAATCCCTACTGGAATTATTGGGGCGTCAGCTGCGATTGCGAATTTGATAATTGCTGCCATTGTTTTCACTTGGGTTTCATATTCATATTTTGTTTCTGGGGTCATAGCAACGAGATCCTGTTTTTCATTAAGAATACGAAAAACTTTTTCAATAGGTTCTTTATCTTCTTTACTTTCAGTGCTTCGAAACATTCCTAAACTTTTAAGGACTGGTCCATAAACTTTATGCCGTATTAATTTTGGATTTAACATAAAATGAACCTTTCTGCCTGTAAGTTGGCTGATAAGGAGCATATCCCTCATTGGGTTATTACTGAGAGTTGTAATGATAGCCTTTCCAAGTACAGGAATATTTTCCTCCCCTTCAGTTTCTAACTCGCTGAATAATTTTAATCCTAGTTCCCCGATCCCTTTTGCCCCCACGTAAAAGAAATCTTTAGCCAACTGTTTCTTATCTAATTGAGGTCCTTCTTTTTCTTTAGAGATTGTTACATTTTTTGCTGGCATTTTTTTTTCCTCTTTATAATTTGTAAATTAATTCATTAACCTCTTCCATTTTTTTTTCATAATATTCCTTGAGTTCCTTTTCATTTACAAAGGAGGGAATTACTTTTTCGGTATATAAATCGAACAAGGTTGACAATTTTGCTTGATGCTTAGCTGTTTCCAAGAACTCCTCCCCAAGTTCCATCAACTTCTTTAGAAATTCTGCCATAATCTTTATACTTTTTAGAGTAATTGAGTTTCAAATTTAAGTACTGTTTAAAAATTGAATATATTGACAAATTTAAATTATTTGATACAATTAAGACTATTATTCATTTAGACGATTAATAATATGTATTTATTACTTCTTTTTAAACGCCTATAATCTTCTTATCTCACCAATTCTTATAGAATTCTCTAAAGAAACTGAGATTTATATGTTTTCCGATTTGTACGAAGGCTCTCTCAATTTATCTCTCTATTGTTTAAGTTAACTCTCGAAACTTTGTTCTATAATTTGAATGATTTTGGAACCTTTGGGGTTCATATGAAGAATTAGGATCAAAAGTTTAAATCATTGAGAATTATATTACCAAAACTTATAGGTAAAAAAGATGAATAAAAAATCTCTTAGTAAGCATACAACCACATTTCCGATGCCCGCAGCTGTTATTTCAGTAGGTACAGAAGAGGAAGCAAATATAATAACATTGGCTTATGTGGGTAAAGTTAATATGAAACCCCCCACAATCGCGATCTCAATTCAACCAAAACGCCATTCCTATCACTTAATAGAAGAGCATAAGGAATTTGTAGTAAATTATCCTTCAAAAGACCACCTTAAGGCGGTAGATTACATAGGGACTCGTTCTGGTAGGGATATAAATAAGTGGGACGAATTAAACCTAACAAAACAAGAAGCATCAGTTGTTAAGGTGCCGATGATTAAGGAGTTTCCATGGAATATGGAGTGTAAAGTCGTGAAAAGAATAGAATTAGGCTCTCATATCTGTTATATGGGCGAGGTTGTGGCGGTTCATTCCGATCCTGATTATCTAAAAAATAATTCCCTAGACCCAGATCAATTTGATACCTTTGCATATCTTTCGGGGGAATATATTGAATTAAAAAAAGGATCCATAGGGACACACGGTTTTTCCGTAAAATAACTAATTAATATAAATCAATCAATTAATATTTTTTAAAGAATTATTTTTTACTTTTGATAATATCATCCACTCCAAATAAAAGAAATATGAAAAATTAATAAAGAAAGTCGTTGATTAATAATCGATGAGTCTTAAGAAAAATATCAATAAAAGATATGCATTTATAGGAATTTTAATTTTAGCCTTAGGATTAACTATAGCCGTTCTTTTCTTGTTATTTTCAAAAATTCCTAATATATATCTCTTTTTAGCGGCTCTCTATCCTTCCTTCAGCCTTATTTCAATCGGGATTTTTCTCCTTCTTGGGGGATTTGAATTAATTAGAATTTCAAAGATGAGAATTGTTCTGGTGCTTTTAATACTCTTATTTGCTTTTGTCCTAGTCGTGGTTTTGGATGTTTTGGTTAAATTCTTGTTTACCGCGTTATAGAAAGTCTTCGCTTTAATTATGTACTTTTGGATGGTTTGGAAGAAGAAGAGTGTGCTTTTTTATTGTTTAGTTTCTTGAGTAACTACCTTCAAAATTTTTAAGACTTTTTCTAGATAAAAATATTTTAATTTAAGGAATTCTTTTTTTCATTTCATGAAAACTAAGGATTCAAGGGGTAATTGGAGATCAATTTTACAAATAATTCTCATAATCCTCATGATTGGGTTTCCCATTTATGGATTATATTTCTGGTATCGATTGGACGTACCTGAAATAATAAAGCCTTTTCCAGATCCTTTCCTTTTAAATAACGGAACAAAAGTAAACTCTCAGCATGATTGGTTTCTTAGAAGGGAGGAAATTAAGGAGACGTTATTAACTCTCGAATATGGGAAAATGCCAGGAGCTCCCGACAAAATAACTTCTGCTATATATAATACTCGTGATCTAGGACAAGGGAGATCTTTAAAGACCATAATCCTCACCTTAACACCCGATGAGTCCAATTTGAATAACCAGATTAACTTTACTCTCTGGGTCTATATTCCCAATGGAACGGGTTCCCAAGAGCCAATGAGTGAACGGATTTTAGATCGAGGCTATTTATATGTCTGTTATAATCATACAGAATTAGATCCTGATACACGAGGGTACGATGTGCAGGGTCCTTGCCAACGTGCTTATCCGGAATATAGTTG
>CAZZIC010000092.1:4970-16409 GCA_964653985.1 uncultured archaeon
TAAAACTCCACGACATAAAGAAATTTGTAAACACTATAATCAAAAAAGAGAAATTTAAATTGTTAGAAAAGAGGTTCAATCAATTTTGCTGTTAATATTCATTACCTCAAGGGTTAGAATACTTGGTGTTTCCCACAACGACTGCCCCAACGTGCAATCACCTTATTTTTTTCCTCGGGTATTTTTACTTGAACAATCTCACAGTTATTTGGGCAATCTCCGCAATGGAAGGTAGAAGTTATAAATTTAACCTCGGATACGTCTAATCCCCTAAAGGATGTTTCATGTTCGTGATCTAAGTAATAATCTCTAACTAAGATGGCCATACCGAGTGCTCCCATTAAAACATTATATTTTGGAACAATTATTTTTGATCCGAGATGTTTTTCAAACGCTTTTACGATCCCCTCATTATAAGAAACCCCCCCTTGAAATACTACAGGCTCCTCTAAATCTTTTCCTTTGGCTAGATTATTAAGGTAATTTCTTACAAGAGAATCACATAAACCTGCGATGATATCTTCTTTAGAATGTCCGGCGTTTTGCTTATGAATCATATCACTTTCGGCAAATACAGTACATCTCCCTGCAATTGATACCGGATTGTCAGATTTCACCGCATAATCTCCAAATTCTTCTATAGGTATCCCTAATCTTGCTGCCTGATGGTCAAGAAACGATCCTGTTCCAGCAGCGCATACGGAATTCATTGCAAAATCTACAATTATGCCATCTCTTAATATTATGATCTTACTATCTTGTCCACCAATCTCAAGAATTGTTCTCACATCGGGAAACATAGATTGGGTGGCAACTGCATGAGCAATGATCTCTGTTTTGGCAAGATCTCCTCCTACAACCGCTTTTGTTAAATATCGTGCCGATCCTGTAGTTCCGCAAGCGGTAATCTTATAATTTTGGAGCTCTTCATTCTGTTCAATATGTTCACTTAATTTCCTCATCCCAACTTTCACTGAGTCAATAGGAGAACCTCTATTTCTCAAGAATACATGACTTAACACATTTCCATCAAAATCTAAAAGAACAAACTTACAGCTAACGCTTCCTACATTTGTATTACTTCTATAACTTAGAAGGTATCTATACCTAAGAAAGCGTATTTTTTATTATCTTTATTAATGATCTCTTCTGTAGTTTTTTCTTTTGGAAATTTCTCTTTAGTACTTTCTACCATTTTTAATCTAACTTTATTTTTTATTGATTATATAGCTATTTTTAATATAAATCTCAAGTTATCCTTTGAATAAATTCTAATTTTATTAGCTAAACAATTACTTAATCTATCTTTGGGTTGCTTATAAATAATTTGAGTAATAATATAATATGAAAAGTTTGTAATTGTATAAAAATCTCTAGTGAAGATTACTTAGGAGGAATGTGATCTATGATAAGATATAACTCAACTATTCAATCAAGTTGAGGGTCTCATTATTGAAAAAAAATAAAAAATAAAAGAATAATTTGGAAAAAGATTATTTTATAAAAACATCTTTAATCCATCGAGGTAAGAAGAATCCAAAATAAAACTCAATCGCACTTGAAATCAAGAGAATTCTTACTATAATTAAAATTAAGGGATTGAGTTCTATTATTCCCGCATCAAAGATGGCGCCAATAAAGAAAGAGATCCACGCAATTGTTATGAATTTTCCTTTTAATTTTAACTCTTCTGAATCTGCCTTTAAAGATTCGCGTCCAAAGAGAATACCCGTGATTAAAGAAAGGACTAATAATCCAAGCATATATAAAGAAAAGGGCAAACTCAGTTCATCATTAAACAAACTCACTTTTTGCCCCACAACAGTTAGATCTGTAAAGGCAAAAAACAAGAGGAAGATCTCATAGATTATACCTTGGATTACTGTAGCCGAGAGGATCATTTTTCTCCTTTTTTCGTAAAGAAATAACGTGAATACCGAAAGCCAGAAATACAAAGCAACAGGGGGCCAAATATATCCAACGAGAAAATATAATAGATCGGACATTGAATTTCCCGTAATAAGAACAATTAAAAAGTTAAATCCTGTATTGAACCAAGGGGAAACTATAAATATCCATGTTAATCCTGCTAAAACAACTGTCTTTTCTGGATTTTTTCTGTATTTAAGTAATAACTTAATTCCGATAATCAAAGAAATAATTATGAAGATTAAAGATAATCCTCCTTGTAATATCTCTTCGATTGTTAATTCTATAGCCATATGTAATATCCCGGATGTTAATTAATTCAATTTGTTATATCATATTTTTCTTTTAGCCTTAATAAATCTTTCCTCGCTTTGATATGATGTTTGAATTAAATTTGATTGACAAAATTATCATCAAAAATAATTGACAAAATTATCATCAAAAATAATTAGCAAAAATGCATCCTAACTAAATAGAACTAAAGAATAAAATGATAAAGGTTTATATTAATATAATAAGGTGAATTACTTTATTTTCCATGAATTATTTGTTGACATTCTTGGAAAAATTTATTACCGTATTCCATATCAAAACTTTCATATTTCAACGCCTCACCATTTTTCTTTTTCTCTTTCTTGTGTCGTCTACGGGAATTCATTAAATCGACAAATGCTTCTAATCGAGTTCTGAATCCTTCAGTACCAGACTGTTCATCGAACGAGAAAAATATGGTAGGCAGATCATATATTCTCTTCAACTTATTCGTAATTATTGTCCTTGCTGTTACTTCGGGCATGCACGTAAACGGATATTGATGTACAAACCCATCAAACCCCGCTCGTGCCTTATCAATGTATTCTCCCAGTACCCATTGACATTCGCCGCCGATATCCATCGGTACATAAGGTTTTGATAAATATTCGAGCCATTTTCTGTGAAAGTTCAAGTGAACTTTATGAATTATCCAATCATATAAACTGAGACTCTGATGAATCTCTACTCCTAATTCTCCTAGCTTGCGTCTAATGTCTAAGTTTACATAAGGTTCAAGACTAATGTGAATTTCTCCTGAGATTCCGACTTTTAAAGGATTGAGGGATTTATCTATATCGATTTGATTAAATCTGTCTTTGATAACCCCTCTAAATTTACGTAAATCTTTAAGATTCTGCGTTTCATCTAATTGGACTAATAATTCTTCAACCGCATCCGTGGTGTCTCCTTGATTTCTTTCATATGCTCTGAAGATACCTTCTGCAGTCTGTATATCCTCTACGTATTTAGCTTTTTTGAAGAAAAAGACTACGGCTTTTGCGAATTGGGTGTAGACTAACGGATCACTTCTCCCCGAAACTTGTTTTAAGGTTTTTACCCATTTAAACTCTAAAAGATCAGCTTGGTCAAGTGGAATCAATCGAAAATCTTTATAACCGAGATCTCTTAGAATTCTTTCTTGGACTGAGGCGTAAAATCCAAAACGACAGGGACCGCAATCAATTGCCATTACTAATGTGTCGGCACCTTGATCTAAGGCGCTTTTAAAATCTCCGAGGGTTGCTTTAAACGGAAAACAAACAAATTCAGGACTATGTTTGACCCCAAATTTTATCGTATTTCGATTAGTCTGCTCGGGTAAAACCACCGGAATATCCATAGTTTTAAATAAAGTCTTAAACGCGGGCCAACTTGCTCCGAGATTTGGAAAGGAAACCAAAGTCATATAAACACAAAAATTAGATAAAATAATTAAACATTTCTAAATCAATAAAACTATTACAAATATGATAAAAAAATAAGAATCATTTTCATCTACCTCTTCTAACTTGAAGACTTTATCTATAACTTTTAACTTCACTCTAAAAATCTATGGAATTCTCTGGCGTTGGAAAGTGAAAGTTTATACTTAAAATCTTTTATATCGGTATCTAATGTCTTGTAAAAATGGAGATCTAAAAAAAAACAGTGAAATGATTGAAGGAATGGGGTTAAGGCGCTCGGAATTCAATCGTTTTATGAAACGATGAAGCGAAAACACCTAAAAAGTCTTCCATAAATTCCTTCTTTTGAGTCTTTTATTCTCAGCTATTTTCACTTTCTTTTTTATTTCTTTTTACTCTTGCTATTTCGAGCAATCTAATCTTTTGAAACTTTTGTTCTGGTATCATTCTGTAATTTTGAAGTTCAACTATAATTCATTTATAGGTCAAGGGTCTCACGAATTGCTTCCTCGAATTTCAACTTGGCTTGTTCTAAATCGTGCTGGGATACCTTATCAATTCGAAAGATCCCGTATCCCGTAAAGACTTCGACGGCAAGGTCTGGAATTTGTGAGACTTTTTCTTTTAATTGCTCCTGATCTTTTTTTTCATTTGAAGCGTTCATATATTACTAAGAGAAATAAGGATATAAAAAGAAAAACTATAATAAACAACAAGAAAAAAATGAAAAATATAAGAAACTTTGATAACTAACGAGAATACTCTCACTCGAGAAGGGTCAAAAACTCATCCTCGCTAATTATTTTAGTTCTCTGATTTTTGGCTTTCCGATATTTTGCGGTTTGCTCGTTTGAGTTCGTCACCAAATAAGAGAGGTTCTTGACGACGCTACTTTTAGGCTCTCCACCCTGCCGGATCACAAGGTCTTGGGCTTCCTTTCGCTTCATTGTATTAAGTGCTCCTGTAAAACAAAAAGTTAGCCCTTCTAATTTTCCTCCGGAGATCGGTTCTTGGATCTCAATTTTTCCCCTATCTAACACATCTCTCATTTGCGGGTACATCTTCTCAATTCCTTCTTTCAACATCTCGGCAGTAATCTCGGCAAACCCTTCTATTCGTTGGAGATCCGATAAGGAAGCACTCTTAATCTTTTCAAGCGTATCGTATCCTGCGTCAATTACTTTGCTCTGGACACCGTAGTTCCTGCGATCTCCACCGGCTCAATGATTGCCACGGGGGTATAATTGTGTCCGCTTATACTCCATTCCACATCTTCCAAGACAGAGTCTATCTCTTCTGCGGGAAACTTGAAAGCAATTTGCGATTCGGGTTTGGCACGTTTCATATCTTCTAAATCAATCTCTCTGCCTTTAATGACTAATCCATCAATTTCATAGTTTAACTCTGCTCGAGTCTCGGTTATAACTTTTTCTCTTGCTTCGATGACTTCCTCAGCGGACTTTACAACTTTTGTCTTGACCGTATCCAAATGTTCGCTTTTTAACCAGTTAATTCTTTCAAGCTCATTTTCAAATTGAACTTCCAGAGTGGTAGTGTAAGCGTCGTAATAGATAAGATTGAGATCTTTACTTCCGATCCCGTCTTTTCTCCTCACGATACCTGCTGCTGCGTTGCGTGGGTTTTGCTTATCGTTGTGTTTTTTCTCAAAAATATCTCGAAAAAGGATTATTTCTGCTCGAAGAGCTCCCGTAAATCTCGAAGTGAGGCGAGGAATAAATTTTAGGAAATGAACGTACTTGATTATGATTTTATCATTATAAGCATCATTTTAAATCGTTTATTTGCTTTCAAAGCGTGGGGATCGTTTGCGGGCATCAATATCATTTCTCCTTTTTTTACATTATGTGATTGATTAGAAACGGTAATCTCGCCCTCTCCGTCAAATATATATACCAGTGCATCAAATGGAGCTGTGTGTTCGCTTAACGCTTCACCTTTATCAAACGCAAATAATGTAATTGTTCCGGTATCTTTTTCGACCAAAGTTTTACTGACTACGGACCCAGATTGATATTCTATTAAGTCTTGTAAAATTGATACATCCATTAACTTTTCATTAATATCATTCATTTTTTATTAACCTTTTATGGTGGTTAAGATCCATAAGCAATATTCTCATTTAAAAATAAACTCGAACATGTTAAAGACCAAGAGAATTTAATAAGGTAAGTTATATTTCAAAATGTGGGGTAGATTCTATTTAAGATTTGGAAAAATGTAAATATATTAAAATAATGATTTTTGATAGATTTTATAGAGTCGGTGAAGTGAATATTAGATTATGAATTTGATGATATTTCTACCTTCCATTAGAATTAAGTGCGATTGTCTTTTATTTCTATTCTAAAACTTGGAAAATTGGAGAAAATGATTCAAAATAAAAACAATGAAAAGAAAAAAAAGCAGCAAAACAAAAATTTCACAAGAGTTATTGAGACATTCTTTGATTCATTTCCTGGGTTTGTCTTTATTAAGGATTTAAAAAATAATTTCATTAAAGTAAACGATCTTCTTTGTAATTTTCACAAAAAAGCTAAGGAAGAGATGGAAAACATAAATCTCTTTAAACTCTATCCAAAAGAACTTGCTGCATCTTTTTGGAAAGATGATCTAAAGGTCTTAAAAACCGAGAAGCCAGTTACCAATGTAAGAGAAAAAAGAGTTTCAGAATCTAATAAAAAATGGGTTATAACCACTAAGATTCCTTATTATAATTCTAATGAAGATATAATTGGAATTTTTGGATATTCCTTAGACTTTTCAATATTTGTAGATATCGAGAAGAACTTATCGGAGGTTGAGGAAAAATTCAATTTACTGACCAATACAGCAAAAGAAATGATTATTACCCATGACCGACAGGGAAATATAACTTATGCCAATAAATCTGTAGGAAATATCACCGGTTTCACCCCAAAAGAGATTTTAAAAAAGAATATTAGCGACTTCATAACTCTTGATAAATGGAATGGTGTTAAAAGTAGGCGAGAAAAAAGGTTCTCGGGAGAATTTGAAGAATTCATTTTTGAAACCGAAATTAGGGATAAACAAGGAAAAATTATTCCTATAGAAGTAAGTTCTGTTCCAATGGTTGAAAAGGGGGAATTTAAAGGCGTTTTGTCAATCGCAAGGGATATATCTGAACGAAAAGAATCAATAAAAAGAATTAAAGAATCCGAAAAAAAATTTCGTGAGGCTTATAACAGAGCGGAACTCTATAAAGAATTATTTACTCATGATATTGGTAATATATTCCAGAGCATTTTAACTGGAGTCCAACTAAACCAAACCTATCTGCAGAATCCAGAGAACTTAGACAAATCAGAACTGAAAGAACTGAGGAATATAAATATAATAATTCGAGAAGAAATTTTACGGGGGAAAAATCTGATTTCTAATATATCTAAACTCTCAAAATTGGACAAATTATCTTTTGAAAATAGGAAAATGGATTTAATGAAAATTATCCACAAAACTGTTTCAAAAGTAAAAGAAACCTATGGGAATAAAGAAATTGATATTAATATAGAATCATCTGTCAAAAATACCTTTATTTACGCCAATGAATTATTATTTGATGCTTTTTATAATTTGTTAACTAATTCTATCAGACATAATAAAAAGCAAAATCCATGGATAAGAATAAAAATCTTTCAAGAAAATGAGAACAAGTTTAGATTAGAATTCATTGATAATGGTATCGGGATTCGCGATTCAAGAAAGAAACAAGTATTTAGAAGAGCAGATCTAAATGATAACTTACCAAAAGCAAGTGGATTAGGGCTCTCACTCGTAAAAAGAGTTGTAGATCATCTTAATGGTAGGATTTGGGTCGAGGATCGAGTTCCAGAGGATTATACCAAAGGAACTAAATTTATTATGGTTCTTCCGAATATTTCTCAAAATTAACCTTATTATACCTAAACAATATTTTTTGATTAATATCTACCATAATTTAAAAATAAAAAGAAAATGATACTCCTATGAATGAAATTCAACCTGAATGCATAAAATGTAAACATAATTTGAAATCCTCCTCTTGTGGTCCATTTGCTTCTAAAGAGGATGAGTTGCTTAACACATTATCAGATGAATTAGGAATCGATCTAAATGATTCCAAAAAAAATGAGGAAGATGAATTAAAATCTAAATGCAAAATTCTTTTAAATTATCCTGAAGAGTATGAAGAAATAGATCCGTACGATTGTAAATTTTTCATGCCCTCAGCTCTAAGATTTTTCTGATCTAATCACTTACTTCTCAGAATCGATTGATTGATTCTCTCGATTTACAATAAAAAATAAATACCTCTTTATAGTTAAATAAAATAAGTAAAAGAACAAAAATAGTAAATTTATTGAATAAAATTTATGAGATGCGGATTTTTTCTCGTTTCGCGCCTTCTTCAGAACGAGCACTGAGTTTTTTCTTCTTTCTTTTGATCATCTCGACGAATGACTCAATGCGAGTCAACATCCCGGCTTCTCCTGAATGTTCGTCCATAGTGATTTCTAAAAAGGGAAGTCCTACTTTTTTCATATCTCTCATGATCAATTCTGAAATTAAACTATCAGGTCCGCAAGCAAAGCTTACTAAAAATATAACTCCGTCAATTTTCTCTCTCCCTTTGTTCAGAAAATAACGTATCGCTTGCATTAGTTCTTCTTCGTGATACCAGTAGTTCCGAAGTTTTTTGTTTACAATAACTGGCGTGTCAAATATCCATTCGGGCAAATTCTCAATTGTTAAAACTTCTACATCACGTTCTCTTAATTTTTTTTGGAAATCTAAATTAATGAACTCATCGAATAGGTTGTAAGGATGCCCCAATAAGAGTAATCTTACTTCTTTTTCCTCTCTCTTTTTGGGTAGCTTGAAAGGTCTATCTTTATTCACTAATCGAAGAGCATAACTCACGGGTGCTCCGTTGCGTAAAAATTCTTTGTATTCCTCGAAATATTGGTCAGCTTTTTCATAGGCTTCCAAAGCCTTGGCTCTACTTTTTCCCAGTTCTTTTGCCATCTCTATTACCGCAAACGATATCGGAAACTCTTTTACATTGACTTCAAGCGTAAGTAATTTCGGTACTCCTTCAATGATTTTTATTATATCTGGAAGTGAAAGAAATTTAGGACAAAAATATGCTTCTTTTACCTCGGCAACATATCTTGGGACAAATAAGTAATCTAAATCTGGGTGTTCCTCGATGAGTTTCATGACATGCCCGTAATAAATCTTAACTGGAATACAAAGCTCTCCAAAGCCATGTGAAACTCCTTCTTCAACGATTTTTTTATTAGTTGGCGGAGATAACACTATCTCAGCACCTAATTCTTCCAAAAGCTTTTTCCAGAAAGGATAAAATTTGTAATAGTGGAGTGCTCTTGGGATGCCTACCTTGGGTTTCTTTTTTTCATTTTCAGAACTCATTTATTATCCCTGATATGTATCTAAATTATTAATAATCATTTTTATTATCGTATACGAGTAAATCAGCAATTCGTTCCATCATTCGATTTGTAAGCTCTTTAAGTGTATCATATTCGGGAACTTCTTTACCCCAATATTTTTTATGATCCATGAAGGGTTTACCTGCCTTAAAGACTGCTCCATTATAGAACTCAAATATTTTTGCGTGTTTTGGGTAAATATTTTCTGTACCTGTAATGCCGATTAAGAGAATAGGAACTTCCTCTTCAATTGCTAACCTTATTGCCCCCGTATGGCCTTCTAATAGCTTTCCATCGCCGGAGTTTGTTGTACCTTCAGGATACACAGTAACAATCTCTCCTTTTCTAAGTAAATCTTTAGCATAATTATATGAATCTACGTCATGTTGGTCTCTCTTTAATGGGAACGCATGATGCGTTCTTACCCACGCATTTACAATTGGTATCTTGAAAAGAGATTGTTTGGCCATCTGATAAATCTTTCTTCTTGGATAATGATGGATAATACTTGTAGCAAGTAACATTACATCCCATTCGGAATTGTGGTTTGTACATAACACAGCAGGCCCTTCTTTCGGTAAATATTTTTCATAGTCAAAGACTTTATAGGGCATCATACGCTGACTCCAATGATGGACAAACTCTCCTGAAAATGAGTAAATCGGCATTTGAAACTCTTCCCGTACTCCGAAGGTTTCTAATAACTTCAATACGGTATACCAAGAATCATCTAAGAGTTTAATAAATGCTTTTCCTTGGTCTTTAATGTAGGACATAAAGTCAAATGATTTCTTCGGTTTTTTTTCGATATCTTCTGGGGAGCCAATTGATAATTCTTGTTCCTCTTCTTTACCATAAGTGCCATCCTTTAATGCTTTAACTATTTCATATAACTCGTCAGTAAGTTCTCTGATCTCATCATAAGCCATTTTATTTAAATCATATTCATCATAATATATCGGATCACCGACTCTGGTGATAACTTGTGTAGGTTTCATTACTAATTTTCCTTTCGGTAATGCATCTCTTGACCCAACTACAGCCATTGGGACGATGGGAACTTCATTTTCTATTGCTAATCGAACGGCTCCGGATTTAAATCGTCCCAAGGAACCATCTTTTGACCGTGTTCCTTCGGGAAAAATTCCTATCCACTCTCCTTTTCTGAGTAAGGCTTTTGCTTTTTCCCACCCTATTTTGGGATTGTCTCTGTCTAATTTAAAGGCACTGAGATTTGTAAATAATGTTTTCACAAGCGGAGTTTTAAAGTTATCTAATTTTGACATCCAATGAATATGTCTGTGGCATGCAGCTCCGCAGAAAAAGGGGTCTAAATGACTTTGATGAGAACTTACGAGGATTCCAGCTCCATATTCAGGAAACATATTGCCTTTAGGGTATCTCGCTTTGAAATTCCAAAAGGTACGGGCCAGCCATTTAACATATATGTAACCCAGCCACCATTGAACCTTCTTCTCTTTTTCAGTCATATTTATGCTGTCAATAAATTTTCTCCAGAGATCGTTCAATGGATCGATGGGATTGTACTTTAAGACTTTGTAGACCCAGTTATGAGACTTTTTGGAATATTTAAGTTCGCCAGAGAGCTTTTCGTCATAGTAATCCTCCCATGTCGAATAATCTATCTCTGTATCATCGATTTCTTCCGATTCCATATCAGATTTTGGTACTGTCATAATAATTCAAATTTAGTTGGTAATTTTAAAATTAAAAAATAAACGGTTTTTACTTAAATAAATGTTTATTTAAATTATTGTTTTTTAAATTTAATCTAAGTTGATTTTTAAATCTAATTCATAATTTACCATTCGTAAGAGTATTATAATATGATTTCTTCATCAATAATTTTTGGATATTTTTTCTTAAATCTCTGTGGAATTCCTCCCATATAGACATGCACTCTTTTAACTGCTTCAAAAGAAAATCTTCAAAAGAATAGGGATAAATTGGGGGTCTTGTGGCTTTTGGGTCGCTACATCTCCCATACTTTTTTCATTAGAAAGTTTTTCATTATTTCTGCTCGATATCGTGTAAGGAAAAGTGGGTTTCAAATCTTCAAAAGAATAGGGATAAATTGGGGGTCTCGTGGCTTTTGGGTCTCTACATCTCCCATACTTTTTTCATTAGGAAGTTTGAAAGACCAAAAGAAAGACTTTCTACCGAGTCGTGGTTTTCCGAAGAGATTTTAGATGTAAAAGAACTCGTCCCGAATAAAAATGGTAATAAAACTGTCCTTAAAGTAAAAGTTGCTTATTTTTTAAAAGATTTTTATTTTAAAAGGATCTATTTTTCGATTAACC